>JAAZKL010000172.1 GCA_012799845.1 Clostridiaceae bacterium | reverse complement strand
ATGCCTAAAATAAAATTCCTTGATATAAAATACTCAAATGTGAAATGCCAGAATATTGCATAGCATGCAATTATTATATTGACAGATATGGTACCATATAGTACTATTCTAAATAGAACCATATGGCATAGTAACAAATAACCCAGGAGGTGGTTGCAGCGAAAACTTACGGTGGTTTTCTTTTGTCCCGGATAAGGCACCTCAGCGGACGTGTATTTGACAGGTTGCTGAAGGAAAGCGGCGTTGACATTTTCAATGGCGCGCAGGGGCGTATACTTTATGTACTGTGGGAGCACGGGCAGCTGACGATCACCGAGATCGGGCGGCTGACATCACTTGCAAAGACGACGCTTACAGGCATGCTGGACCGCATGGAAGCGGGAGGGCTGATAGAAAGGATACCCGACAGGAAAAACCGCAGGCAAATATTCATATCGGCGACGGAAAAAGCAAAAAAATATCGTGAAAAATATGACTTGATTTCGGACAAAATGAACGCGATATTTTATGACGGCTTTACAGATGACGAAATCACCTGTTTTGAGAACCAACTCAGGCGGATCATTAAAAATCTTGAAAAAGAAGGAGTTTGAGCATAATGGAAAAAGTATCTCTTGGTGCGGAGAATAAATTTTGCCCGCAGACATTGTTTTTGTACGGTACATATAAAGAGGACGGATCACCGAATTTTGGCCTGTTCTGTTGGTTCAGCTATTGCTTTGACGGCGAACTGGGGGTCATGGCCTGTATCGGCGGTGAAAAACTGACAAAAGACCGCATCCGGGAAACAAAAGTGTTTTCCGCCAACCTTGTCAGCGAGTCCATGCTTCCTCTTGCGGATTACCTGGGCAACACAGACGGGTATAAAGCCGGGAAAATGGATATCCCGATCGAAACCGAACGCGGTGCGGTGCTGGATGTTCCGGTGCTGAAAGACAGTCCCTGGGTGTTTGAGCTTGAAGTTAAGCAGTCCATACTGCTGGATGACAGCGAGGTCCTTCTGTGCAAAATCCGGAATACGTTAGTTGCAAAAGAACTCAAGGACAGTTCGATAAGCGTTGAAGAGCGTATGCGCATGGCTGCTCCTGTAACGTGGATCGGCGAGGGGCATTATTTTTCACTGAACTATAGATCCCTGGGCAGAACCGGGGACTGGAAAGACTCATTCCATTCGGCGTGACCGATACGAAAGGGAGGAAAAGAAAATGCAGGAAGTTTATGAGTTTCTTAAAAAATGCGGAGTTTATTACCTTGCTACGGTGGAGGGCGATCAGCCGAGAGTCAGACCCTTCGGCACAGTGGACATTTTCGAAGGCAGGCTGTACATCCAGACAGGCAAGGTGAAGGAAGTATCGAAGCAGCTCCAGGCCAACCCGAAAGCGGAGATCTGTGCCTATGCCGATGGGAAGTGGCTCAGGGTATCGGGCAAACTTATCAGGGATGACAGGATCGAAGCAAAGAAACACATGCTGGACAACTATCCAGAGCTGAAAACCCTGTATTCGCCTGAAGACGACAACACCGAGGTCCTTTACTTTGAGGATGCGACAGCTGTTTTCTCCTCATTTTTCGATAAGCCTAGGGCGATCAAGTTTTAATTATATCCAGGTTTGCAATTATGATAAGAAGAAACGGAATCCGCATCATATATGGGGACAACCCCGGGCAAATGGTGAAGGAACTGCTTGAAGCCATAAAACCCGAAGCAGAAATTGCTGAGGATACACTTATAGGCATCAAGCCGAATCTTGTCGTTGCCAAACCTTCGGACTCAGGTGCGACGACTTCGCCCGAAATAGTGGCGGGGATAGTCGAATACCTTAAATCGAAAGGGCGCAGCAATATCGTGATCATGGAGGGCTCGTGGGTAGGAGACAGGACTTCTGAAGCGTTCAGGGTATGCGGGTATGAGGATTTGTCAAGGGAATACGATGTGCCGCTTATCGATCTTCAGAAAGACAAAAGCAGGACATATGAAACGGACGGAATGAGGATAAGCGTCTGCGATCATGTGATGGGGGTCGGTTACCTGATAAACGTGCCGGTTATGAAAGGGCACTGCCAGACCAACATGACATGTGCTTTGAAAAATATGAAGGGCTGTATACCCGATTCCGAGAAAAGGCGATTCCACACCATGGGCCTGCACAAGCCCATAGCATGCCTGAACAAGCTTATTAAGCAGGATCTCATTATCGTCGACGGCATGAACGGGGACCTCAATTTTGAAGAAGGCGGCAATCCGGTCCAAATGAACAGGATATTCGCAGGGAAGGATCCGGTGCTGATAGATGCATTTGCAGCGAATCTGATGGGATTTACCGTGGGAGAAATCCCGTACATTGGTATGGCTGAAAGGATCGGAGTGGGTACAGCAAACCTGAAAAGTGCGGATATAGTCGAGTTGAACCGGGATGCCATGAACATGCAAACCAGGACGACGGAATCGAATGGGTATGGCGGATTGAGAAGAATGACGCGGGGAGCAATGCAAGGATCAGCATCGTCAGGAAGAATGAGACAGCTCGCATCGCATATCGTCGAGGACTGTGCCTGCTCGGCATGTTACGGAAGCCTTATCCATGCGTTGGAAAGGCTGCGTGAGAAGGGCATGCTGAACATGTTGACGGAGAAGTTGTACATCGGACAGGGTTTCAGGAATGAACGGCATGATGGCGCAGGAATCGGTACATGCACTTCGGACTTTGACAGATGCGTCAAAGGTTGCCCGCCAAAGGCCAGGGATATTGTAGAGTATCTGGAAGATTTGATAATACACACCCGATGAACGTAATCGGCCCTAATGGTGATATGGTAGGACATACTGGGAATATCAATGCAGCAATTGTCGGCGTGGAAGCGGTTGCTTTGGCTCTTGCAAGAATATTGAAAGCTGTTGATGAAAAAGATGCAATACTGATTGTTACTGCTGACCATGGCAACGCTGATGACATGATCGGGATTAATAAATCCGGTGAACTACAAATAAAAACTGCTCATTCTCTTAATTCTGTACCATTTATTATCTATGATAGGAATACATCATATAATATCAAGCCTGGCAGTTTTGGACTTGCAAATGTTGCTCCAACAATTGCCTGCCTGTTAGGACTCGATATACCGGATATATGGGAGGAAAGCATGATTTAAATCAATCAAACTGCGTGTTTTGCCGGAGGTGTGATGTACGTCGGTTTCAAAAGCATGGGACTGGGATAAGGAACGATGCCCTATTTGGCTGCATCCGAGCGAGGAGAGCTATTTCATAGCACAAAAGTGGAAAGATAAAAGCATAAAAAGGGTTCTGGATTTTGGCTGCGGATTGGGCAGGCACTCGATATACTTTGCAAAACAGGGCTTCCAGGTCAGTGCATTTGATTATTCTGAAAAAGCAACTGAGCATTTAGGGCAGTGGGCTGAAAAAGAAAATCTTTCGATCAATGTCGTAAATGCTGACATGCTGGAACTCCCATATGACGATGATTCATTCGATGCGATCTTTGCATACCATGTTATTTCACATACTGATTCTGCCGGGATCAAAAAAATAATCAATGAAATATCAAGAGTACTGAAAGTTGGCGGTGAAATGTTTATTACATTGTGCTCAAAGGATTCGTGGTCATTCAGGGATGCCGGTTATCCCAAGCTGGATGAAAACACTGTCATAAAGACGGATGAAGGCCCGGAGAAGGGCGTTCCGCACTTTTATGTGTCGCTTGACGACGTCCCGGATCTGCTCGCCGATTATGATGTCGACAGGATACGGCACACCTGCGACTGCTTCTATTCAGGGAAAAGGCAGAAGAACAGCGTGCACTATTTTATATCCGCATGTTTGCGGGAAAAATGATAATAAACAACAGCAGATCCACAGACTAACAGACGAATTAATGATCTAACAGACGAATTAGTGATCTATTAGTCTGCTACAGGCAAACAACACCAGCACAGGAATAACCGGATGGAAGAACGAGCAAACCATCCGGGGGCATATATCATCTAAATCAAATGACTGAGAATATTCCTCCAACTAAAGGGTTTTCACATACTCGCCTATTTTTTTGTCCATGCTTCTTATGTGGTTCGTAAGCCAGTTAATGACCATTCTGTTGGCGTTGAGTATGACCAGGATGTTGCCGCCGCCCTCGTTGAAATTTTGCTTCAGCTTGGCGAGTTCGTTGACGAAGCTTGCGTGCGCCTTTTTCTGGACATCGATCTCAGGATAGCTGATTTCTTCCATGTAGGCTTCTTCATCCCTGAAGTGCTGCTTCGTATATTCGTCCAGGAAATCGATCATGGTATTTATATACTCTTTCGCTTTCTGCTGCTTTCCTGCTTCAAAAAGTTCATTAGCTTTTTCAAACCATATTTTGTGCTGCTCATCGATGTGACTGACGCCTACGGACAGGTCAGGAGTCCATACTACTGCCATGTAAATCCCCCTTTCGGAATATCGAACATGTTAATGAACAATTGCAGTTATTTGCTGAACTTGCGCCGGCATTTCCTGAACACAGGCACCTGCCTAATCATTGCTGCTATTCATTGATCCGGCACTGGTATTTGCTGAACCAGTGCCGGTATTTGCTGAACTGGTGCCGGTATTTCCTGAACACAGGTACCTGCTTAATCAACGCCGTTATTTAGATTTTACAGGCTTTGCCGGATACATTCAATAGATTTTAGAAAAATGTCGCGTTTTGTCAGGCTGGTTCGTTTGATCCTGTCGGTTGTTGACGCCCGGCTTAGCCGTCGTTTGCCACTTGAGTTAACCGCCGCTTGATACTTGAGTTAACCGCCGCTTGTTACTTGAGTTAACCGCCGCTTGATACATTATATGACTGT
>JAAZKL010000171.1 GCA_012799845.1 Clostridiaceae bacterium | reverse complement strand
TTTCCTGAGCTACATGCAAACCATCCGTGGCCGTTCCGCGAATACCGTCCAGGTATATCTTTATGATCTGCGGGTTTTCTTCCGCTTTATGAAGCTTCGCAGGAACAAAGTTGATAAAAATACTCCATTTAGTGAAATAAAAATCGATGATATCGATATAGATTTCATAAGGTCCATAACCCTCAGCGATTTGTATGCTTTCATGGCCTACGTGAGCAATGACCGTGACAACTCATCTTTTGCCAGGGCTCGTAAAGTGTCCAGCATGAAATCGTTTTTCAAATATCTTACATTTAAGGCAAAACTTATAGACACTGACCCTGCAGCCGAACTGGAGTCGCCAAAGCTGATGAAACGCCTTCCGAGATACCTGAACATCGACGAAAGCAAACAACTGCTGAACTCCGTGGACGGCAAGTTTTCTGAGCGCGATTACGCGATTTTAACGTTGTTCCTGAACTGCGGACTCCGGCTTTCTGAACTGGTGGGCATAAATATCAGCAATATAAAGGGTTCTGTGCTCACTGTGATCGGAAAAGGCAACAAGGAACGCAGTATTCCCCTCAACCAGGCTTGTATCAAGGCAATTGAAGATTATATGAAAGTCAGGCCCGTTGACGGTGTCAGGGACCGTAACGCGCTGTTCCTGAGCAGCCGCAGGCAAAGGATCAGCAAGGAGTCCGTGCAGAAAATCGTTAAGAAGTATATACGGGCAGCCGGTCTCGATCCTGACCGTTACTCCACGCACAAACTTCGCCATACCGCCGCTACGCTGATGTACAAGTACGGAAATGTTGACATAAGATCACTGCAGGAACTGCTGGGACATGTGAGTATTTCCACCACCCAGATCTATACGCACCTCGACAGCAACCAGCTCAGGAACGCAGTCGACAGCAATCCCCTGGCCGGCTTCAGCAAAGGAAATAACAAATGATATTTACTTTATTGTTCAGGATAATTATAATAATATAGTTGACGTTGCGTCTTTCAGCGATTTGTGCTGGCAACGCCTTTTGTAATAACGCAGATAAATGAGGTCGCTATAGATGGATTTTAGAAAATTTTTCTTTATAATGACGATAATCACGGCATCTATTCTTTTTGTTTTTGGTACAGGTATACTGCTTTATGTCAACAGCAATGCTGATATGATAATAAACAGTGAAGTTTACGCTTCCGGAGATCATGAAAGCCGCCAGCAGCTGGCAAATATCATAAACCCGCTGGTACAGCGGAAAGAACCTTTCAACGTATTGCTTCTCGGCGGCGACCAGGTCAACAACACTACTGACACGATGATACTTGCCAATTTCGATCCTGAGACATGTAAAATAAATATCATGTCGATACCCAGGGACACAAGGGTGTTTATTAAGAACACTGAAAGAAAAATAAACTTCGCATATGTCAGATACGGCGTGGAAACTGCCGCACAGACCGTATCCGAATTGCTGGACGTCAATATCAAGTATTACGTGTTCATCGATATATCTGCTTTCAGAAAGATAATCGACCTGCTGGACGGCGTTGATTATTACGTGCCTGTGGACATGGACTATGACGATCCGACCCAGAATCTGCACATCCATCTCAAAAAAGGCCAGCAAAGGCTTGATGGTGCGAAGGCGGAGCAATTTGTAAGGTTCCGCAAACCGAACAAATGGACTAAGGAGATCAGGAAATATTACGACGGCAGCGACCTTAAGAGAAACGAGGCACAGCAGCAGTTCCTCAGGGAATTGATGCGGCAAAAGCTGACGCTGCAGTACCTGCCTAAGCTGACCAGCATCCTGGACACAGTGTTTGACAGTGTGAAAACCAACCTGACACTGAACGAGACCGTCAAACTCACTTCCTATGTCACAAAATTCAGTATAGATAATGTCAGCTTCATCCATATGCCAGGCACGACTTATGACGTATCACCCTACTACTATATCTGCAATGTGCCGGAAACCAGAAAAATAATGGCTGAGAGCTTCAAATGCAGCGACAGCTTCGTAACGATCGACGCTGAAGCAAAAGCCTTCTACCTTACAAAAGAGGCAGAATATGTCCCTCCGAAGCCAAAGCCTGAGGAATCGGAACAGGAGCCTGATGATTCCGGTATGGCAGATAATCCGTCAAACAGCGAATCCCTGATAACCGGTTCGGACCTGGACCCATAAAGAAGCGCCCGGCAAAGCATGTTTGGTAAAACACGTTGAGCCAGGCACTGATATTTTATGTTGCAAACTTATCTGAAAACTTTATATGCTGCAAAATACTATATGTCGTAAAATCCTATATGCTGCAAAATACCCTGTACGCGTTGTATGTCATATAAATGTCGATCTTGCTGGTGATCTCGAACGGTGAATGCATCGAGAGCACGGCAACACCGCAGTCAAGGACATCTATGCCGAGGTTCGCGGCATACTGCGCTATCGTGCCTCCTCCCCCTTCGTCCACCTTGCCAAGTTCGCCTGTCTGCCACATGATGCCGTTTTCATTGAAAAGTTTCCTGACTTCCCCGACAAATTCGGCGCTTGCATCGCTGGAATCATATTTGCCCCTGGCTCCCGTGTATTTCTGAAGTACAATGCCGTGGCCAAGGTAGGTAGCGTTCCTTTTTTCATAAACACTGTCATAGTTGGGGTCTACGGCTGCATTGACATCGGCCGAAAGCATCTTCGACCCTGAAAGGCAGGTGCGGAGCTTCAGATCAGAGTAAGAATCATCTGACAGCGCGATGATATTGGCAAGGAAGTTCTGAAGGAGACTGGACTGCGCTCCCGTATTGCCCATGCTGCCGATCTCTTCCTTGTCTGTAAGCAGGCATACTGCGGTATGTGCGGGGGTATCGATATCCATCAGCGCCCTCAGTGCCGGATATGCACAGACCCGGTCGTCCTGGCCGTATCCTCCGACCATGCTCTTGTCGAATCCCACATCCCTTGCTCTCTGCGCCGGAACGATTTCCAGTTCTGCGGACTGGAAGTCCTCCTCGACGATGCCGTACCTTTTATTAAGGATGTTCAGTATGTTCAGTTTTACCTTCTCTTTTACCTTTTCATCCCTGAAAGGCATGGACCCGAGAAGCAGGTTGAGCCCCTCCCCTGTCACCGCTTCGCTCATTTTTTTCTGCATCTGTTCGCGCGCGAGGTGGGGCAGCAGGTCTGTAATATGGAAAACAGGGTCGTCCTCTCCCTCACCGATCACGATCTCGACCGGCGTGCCGTCGCCTTTTACTACCACGCCGTGGATGGCCAGAGGTATGGTGAGCCACTGGTATTTTTTGATCCCGCCGTAATAATGCGTTTTGAAAAATGCCATCTCAGTATCTTCGTATAGAGGGTTCTGTTTCAGATCCAGGCGCGGAGCGTCTATATGGGCTCCCAGTATGTTCACTCCGTCTGTGACCGGTTTGCTGCCGATCACTGCAAGGACGGCGGATTTCTTCCTGTTTATGTGGTATACCTTGTCTCCTGGTTTCAGTTTCTTATTGGCCGCGATCAGATCGTCCAGTCTTTTGAACCCTGCACTGGACGCCAGTTTTTCAGTATTTGCAGCAAATTCGCGCTCGGTTTTCGAAGCATCGAGGAACTTCTTATACTCCTCGCAAAAGTCGAACGCCTTCCTGATATATTCTTCATCGACCTTCTCCCATACATTCTTCCTCTTGTATGAAAGCCGTTCCTCAAGCTTCTGACCTTCAGTCTTCGTATCGCTCATGAATGGATTCCTCCTGTATGAAAATGTTGATCGTCAAATATCGGACTTCTTTATTATATACCTATGTTTCCATTTTATAAACCGCATTTTTCTCTATATTGCTTCTATATAGCCTTATATTACATGAAGAACTGTCGGTTTTGCACATACTTCTGATTTGATTTTATTTTTCCCAGGTGATAATATTGACACCAGATAAAACTACGGAGGTAGCTTATGTTTGACACCCATATACATTCCCTGTTTTCGACAGACAGCGTGATGGACGCTGACCAGGCTTGCGGATCTGCAATAAAGCTTGGCCTTGAAGGCATAGCCTTTACAGATCACCTCGATTACGACTTCCCTGGAGAAATAGATTTTCTTATAGATTTTGACGAGTATTTCAGTGTCATGGACGGCATACGTGAAAAATATAAAGACCGCATGAAAGTGATCAGGGCTGTAGAAGTCGGCATTCAGCCCCATGTACTGCAAAAATCGGAGGAACTGATCCGGAAATACCCGTTCGATTATGTGCTGGCATCAATCCATATCGTTGGGGGGCAAAATCCGTACGACAGTGAATATTACTCGGGCAAAACTAAAAAAGAAGCTTACACGCGCTATCTCGAAGAGATTTATTACATGGTCAGGAACCTTGAGTCTTTCGATATGCTGGGCCATTTCGGTTACATAGTGAGAAATGCCAATTATGACGACAGGACGTTAAGATATACTGACTATTCTGATTTGTTTGACATGATATTCAAAAAACTCATAGAGCATGGCCGCGGGTTTGAACTGAATACGGGAACATACAGAGCTGAAAGGCCCGATGTTGTTTATGATGCGGAAATACTGAAGAGGTACCGTCAACTGGGCGGAGAACTGATATGCCTGGGTTCCGACGCGCACCAGGCTGACCATATTGCGGCGCGGTTCGGGCATTTCGCCCAGTTACTGCGCGACGCCGGATTTAAATATACAGTGCATTTCGAAAACAGGAAACCCGTTTTCGATAAATTGTAAAGTGGAATTAATGAAATTACGTTTTGAATGACTTATCTATGACAGCGCCGCCGACCACTGTATCTCCGTCATAGAAAACGACAGCCTGGCCCGGGGTTATGGCTCTCTAGAGCTTATCGAAAATTACCTCCACCCTGTTCCCGTCCAGGGGCATGATTACCGCCGGAGCCTCTTTGG
>JAAZKL010000170.1 GCA_012799845.1 Clostridiaceae bacterium | reverse complement strand
GGAACAGGAAACAGGTGATCGACCGTTGGGAGGTTTTAACATGGACGATATAAGAAATGATAACAATCAACCCGATTATTCCGGTGCTGAAATGGACAATCATGATGATACAACCATCGATGCAGTGAACCAGGCAAATGATGCTATCCAGGACACAGCCGGCGATACGGTTCAGGCAGACAGCCCTGGAGCAGGCATGTCATGCAGTGATCCGCAGCATACCGCTCCGGCCGGAGAAATTTACGCCGGAGGAGCTCACGCAGGAGAAGTCCATACAGAGAACAGCGCTTCATCCAGGGGGCCTGAAACCTTCGGCTATCAGGCTGGCGGACCTGTTGATGCGGATACCAGGAAACAGACTTATTATTCAGAAAATATCAAGAAGACCAGGCAGAGGAAAACAGGAGTCGGCCATCTGATCCTTGTTTCACTGATAAGTTCATTGCTTGGCGCAGGAATGATGTTTGCCGCTGTTGTGTATGTTGCTCCGATGATAGATGCAAAGGCAGTCGAAATGCTGGGCCTGCCGATGCGGACAGCAGATGTTTCGGGCAGCGAAGGCGGAATAATCAAGAAGGTCGAGATAGCCCAAACCTCTTCACCCGTGGAAGCTATAGCAGAGAAAGTAAGCCCGTCGATCGTGGGTATCCAGATCACTGTTCCGGCAAGGAGCAGCTTCAGTTTCTTCTTCGACATCAGCGGCGACGGAGTAGGTTACGGTTCGGGAATAATAATCAGGGAAGACGGCTATATCCTGACGAACAACCATGTTATCGAAGCCGCAATGGCAGGCAGGACGTCCAACGCACTTATAGACGGCGCAAAAATCGAGGTGATCATGCCTGACAATAAAGATAAGCCTTACAAAGCTCAAGTTGTCGGCAGGGACGAGAAGACGGACATAGCAGTGCTGAAAATCGACGCGGTCGGCCTGCCTGCTGCAGAAATGGGCGACTCGGACGAGGTGAAGGTCGGTGAACTTGCAGTGGCGATAGGCAATCCCGGAGGCATGGACTACATGGGATCGGTCACTGCCGGCGTAATAAGCGGCATCAACAGGACCATTACTTTTGATAACGGACAGGAGTTCAGGCTGCTGCAGACGGATGCGGCCATCAACCCCGGAAACAGCGGCGGAGCGCTTGTCAATTCAAGGGGACAGGTCATAGGGATCAATACCGTCAAGGCCGTGGCCACCGATGTGGAAGGGCTCGGGTTTGCAATACCGATAAACGAAGCCAGCAGGATCGCCAACAGCCTGATCCAATACGGGTATCCGAAAGACAGGCCTTCTATCGGCGTCGTGATCGATACCAGCTTTACCAAGGAGGACGCCGACAGGATGAAGGCGCCCAACGGACTGTGGGTAAACGATGTGCAGCCGGGCAGTGCGGCCGAAAAAGCCGGCATCCAGCCCTTCGATATCATCGTTAAGTTTGACGGCAGGGAAGTCAGGACTTTCTCGGAACTGGAAAACCTGAAACTACAGCATAAACCAGGTGACGAGGTTGAAATGGAAGTGTTCAGGAACGGCGTGCCATTAAAGCTCAAGATAGTACTTGATGAAGAAAAGAGATCGAACTGAGCAAAGAACAGACCCTCCATCATGAAACGGGAGAGCGGACACCGGCGGGACCCGGCGGTCAGATGACCGGGCGGCGGTATCCGCTCTTCCTGTTTTTTCTGCATAACACCGGCAAAGGGAAAATAATATATTAAAGAAATCACCTGCCTTTTCGGAGGTTATATGCAATGAAGCTCTTTGTCATTAACGGGAAGAGGAAGATCGTCTGTCTTCTTGTACTTGCAGGCATCTGCCTGCTCATGGCCCTGACGGCGTTTCATGAGGACATGGCCGGCGTATTTGCGTCAAAACGGGAGATACCCGTATATTCCGTGGAAACGGATGAGAACCTGGCCGCACTGACATTCGACTGTGCATGGGGAGCCGATGACATACCGCAGATACTCGATACTCTGAAAAAGGTTGATGTCAGGGCCACATTTTTTATGGTCGGACAGTGGGCGGAAAAGAATCCGGAAATGGTCAGGGCAATGGCCGACGAGGGCCATGATGTCGCCAACCATTCGTATTCACATTTCAGGATGGGAAGCCTGAACAGGGATATGCAGGGCAGTGAAATAAAGAAATGCGGCGATGTGCTCGAGAGGCTGACAGGGAAGAAATGCGACCTTTTCAGGGCGCCCTATGGGGATTACAGCAACTCTCTCATCCAGGAAGCGCGGAAACTCGGCTATTTTACTATCCAATGGGATGTGGATTCGCTGGACTGGAAGCCCGGCATAAGCAGGGAGGAGATAAAGCAGAGGATACGTTCCAGGGTCAGGAAGGGTTCCATAATATTGTTCCATAATGATACCCGGCACACTGCGAAACTGCTGCCTGAAATAATCGAGGAACTGCAGTCCGGCGGATACAAACTGGTGCCGGTTTCCGAGCTCATTTTGAGGGACGGTTACATCATAGACCATGAGGGAAGGCAGAAAAAGAGCACATAAAAATAGTGAAACAACATATCATAGGATTGTGTTTCCCGATTCTCACCGATGGGGTTGAAATTATGATCATTGCAGGTATCCTTGGCAGCGAAGGCAAATGGCAGACCGCCGGTTTAATCAGTTCAATGCTGGCGTCAAAAGGAGAAAAAGTCAGTATCATTGACCCTGCGGGCATGCCGGGGATAAATAACAGGATGTTCAGTGCTTATGTCAACGAACTTGAAAAAAACAACATAAACATGCTGATCCTGAAGTTGAATATCCCTGAAATCGAAAGGCTTCTGCCTGATGATATCAGGTTCGACATCCTGGTATATACAGACAGGACAAACTCCTGCAAGAGCGGCCAGAGAATCTATTCCGACAACCTGCGGAAAGTGTTTTCGCTTCTGGATGAAAAAGGCATCGCCATAGTGAATGTGGATGACAGCGACCTGATAAAGCTTCTTGAGGGAATGAAGCACAGGTTCATTACATATGGATTCAATACCAAGGCATGTGTTACCACGTCGAGCATAGGAGATACCGTATTCAAGGACGGCTTTATATGCTGTCTGCAGAGAAAGGTATCCACAAGGAACGGCAGGGTTGTCGAGCCGCAGGAATACAAGATCCGACTTGAATCAGGCGAATTTAACAGCCATAACCTGCTGGCGGCCGCAGCTTTTGCCATCGTCAACGGTATCGATCTGAACCAGGAGAGCAGGAACAGGGAAGACAGACCTTTTGCCCCCCAGTCGACAATAATTTGATTAAGGGATTTGCAAGTTGCAAAATATGTAATATAATATAACTTAGCAGTCAACAGAGACTGGACTTGTGATATTTATTTAACATAATGGGACGCTGATGTATGGATATTATTTTTTATTCTAAAACATGCCATTCTCGAATAAACATACATTAGAAAAATCCAGC
>JAAZKL010000021.1 GCA_012799845.1 Clostridiaceae bacterium | reverse complement strand
TTTTTCACTGCTCTGAACTAAGACTGTCTATTCCCAGTTACTTTTCGTTACTGTACTATTTCTGATTTATAATATGTGCTAATTTATAAGAATATTCCATTATATTAAGTGCATAGTTATTAATAACCTAAAAGGTATTGAAACTAATATGTGCTGATTTAGCCTACCTACAAGGATCTATACGCAGGAAAGCCGTGCAAACGGCTTTTATGCGCTAACCTTACACATCCGAAGCCCATGCTGTTCTTGCTGCCGAGGCCGGCATCCACGGCAACCTGTATCAGCCGCTGTGATCCGCTTAGCTTAAGTTTACACATATAACCTTTGATAATGATGTTTTTGTATTCAACGACGCACATCCGGGGATTGGTAACGCAGCGGATGCGTAATTCATCCTCCGTGCGATCCCCAGATATAGCTTCATATTTTTTGCGTAGGTTTTCAACTACGATCCTTTCAAAATCCCTTTCTCCTGGTTGAAAATAGCATGTGTATTTACTACCGTCACCCTTGGCCAGAGTACTGTATGCGACCACGGGGGAGAGAGTCTCAAGTATGGCTTCGCTTCCGATTACTCTTTGTCTTTCGATTGTGATACCGGCTATATCCAATTCATATCCGCCGATATTTACATTCCTTTTAAAGAGACCGTTTGCAAACGATTCACAAAAATCATCGATGGGAGACGCCAGTTCGAAAAATACATTTCCTTTAAAAACAATACGACCTCGTTTCGATTCATTATCAAACGTTCCCATCAGGCGGGAAAAGGTAAAAAGTTTGAATTTCCTGGTGTTGCCGTAGCCCAGGTTATGCAGGAACACAGCCATCTTTTCGTCGATGGTCCTGTAAATAAAACCTTGCAGCATATGATTATAGTGAAGTGGAACTTCGAAAGTATCGCTGTTTACTAATTCTATCCGCAGATGCATTTTTTCACGCCCTACATATACATATACAATCTGTTATTCGATATTATACTACAAATTTCCTTTAATTTTCTATTTTTTGTGAATTTTATAAGGTATAATATAAAGGGCATGAAATATTTATAAGGTTTAATCCGCTTTACCCAATTATGACAGTGTTGACACTAATAGGCTTTAGTTGGGCTATTAATTATAAACATGTTCTCTTCTAAATAAGCACAAACAACTGCTATCAAACTTCGAAGGGTAAATGAGATGTAACTGCTTCAAAAAAGCACCAAAATACCGAAAAAGGGACCAGTCAGCGTTATTGACTGGTCCCTGGCATATTTTTATTGTTTCAGCCGAAAATGGTCCCTGTCATAAATGTTCAATGTCAGCCGATCGTTGTCGCGAAGTTTGCCGTGACCGAGCCCTCGCACTCGAACAGGTATACGTCGACGCAGTAAGAAACTGTGGCGGAGCACGCAAGATCCCATTTGTCATATCCGGGATAGCGTGACGCCAGGGTGCCCTGGGCATCCAGGTAGAAGCCTATGACCTTGAATCGCTTGCCTCCGACCTTGACGCCGCCCTCGATGCCGCCTCTCAGGTAGAGCGTCAGCGTGATGCTGCTGCCTTCGGGAGTCCAGTAATACATACCGTCGGCGCCTGCATAGAGGTAGCCTCTTATATACACTATCGCGATATTCATACTCTTTTCGAGGCCGAATTCCATCTTGGCCTGTACCATGCCCGCGTCATTTTCCCAATCGTAGCGGAATCCGACGCCGGCTCCCACATGGAATATGCCTATATTGCCGGCAAGCGTCTCGGGATAACCGAGGTAGACGCCGAACAGGCTGGGGCTGTACTCAAAGCCAAGGCTGCCGCCGACTTCGGCCAGGATGAGGTTTATCCTGTCGAGAGTCATGGTGAACGAGAGATAACGTTCAGGGTGCCGGTAGCTGATAGCGGCCTTGCCCATGAATTTGTCGGGCCTGCCCGTGGAAATGGATTCTATGCTCAGCGGCACGTACAGATCGCCTTCCGCGGTGACAGACGGCCCGGGCTCAAAGCAGAAATACAGGTTTTTGAGCGTACAAAGGCCGCTGACGCTCATCTCGCCCTTTATGCCGCCGACGAATTTGCCGCCGCCGACCTGCAGGCCGTTGATGTATGCCTGCATCTGGTTGGGATTCGTGGGGAAATTATACCTCCCGCGCTCATCCGTGCCGACGATCATGTTGTAAGCGACCAGTCCCGTGAAGTTATCGATATCACCGGCGCCGAAGTTGATGGGCTGCCCGTTCAGCGGCGTCAGCCCGACGGCGTAATAGAATTTGCCGTTCGGTTGCTTGCCGAAGCGGGTTTTAGTGTTCACCGGCAGGCTTTCGAGGCTCTGCCCCAGGAAATTGAGGTCGAGCCCGTCGGTCTCGAATTCTACAAGGCCGCCGGTCTGGCTGCCCGCCGGCAGGATCTTTGGGACGAGCTTCTTTGCTGTAACATCGATACAGCCGTCAAATGAGGTGTTGAGCTCTGACTTTGACTCATCGTACAGTAAGGCTGGTCCCGGCATGGCTGCAGTCGGAGTGCCAGGTGTCACAAAGCTGAATTTTATTGCCAGTGAATCGGTCGCGCCGGGTGAGAGCGCAATATTGTCTGAAAGCTGTGTTGCACCCCGCAGCGTCAGTCGGATCGAATTGTCAGACATACCGGTCAATATTGAAAAACCGGGCATATATCTCAGGTCAAATTCCCGAACCTCCATCGGGAACCCTTTGAAGTTGATTTTCACCGGCCTTTCAACTATGGCGGAGGCTGTGCTCGGTGCAGCCTGGCCCAGGATGACATCATCGAGGCTGCTCGGTATGGTCAGGCCAATGAAGTCAAGCGGCTCTTTTGCGACCGCATCAAAGCCTTCGGAAGGCAGGGTCAGCTGGCCGTATATACGCATACCTTTCTTTTCAAAGAAGCCCCCGTCTATTCTCATGTCGATGCCATTTGCCAGCGCGACGTTAGTCGGCGCCACCGAGCAGACAAATTCTCCCCTGTCGTTGGTGTAGAGCCTGGCTTCGACTTTTTTGTGCTGCAGGAGATCGACCATGACCGTTGCGTTGATTTCGATATTGACAGAGTTGGCGTAGAGGTCCAGCAGGCAGTCCTTGATCCGGACATCCTTAAAGCCGCCCAGGTTATCCCCGAACTGGGCCGGAACGCCCTCCGGGTCGCTTCCGTACAGGTAGGTCTGGTAGTTGAAGCCGTTGAGGTCGTAGATCATTTCGCCTTTTGCCATGTCGAACCGGATTGTGCCTCCGTCCGCCTGCTGGAGGTATTTCGACGGCAGAGCCAGCTTCCCGTTCCCGAACACGATACCTACCCAGAAAGGCTTTTCGGTCTCCTTCGGAGTCAGGATATCCGCAGTGCCGGTTTGACCCTGCGCGTTGTCAGTTTTGGGAATACTGTCAGTACGGCTGAGGTCTACGGACACGTTTATGTAGGAGAGCTGATCGTTGGTTCCGCTGATGATAAGGGCCTGTTGACGCTGTATATAGTCGCCTGTAACGATATCGCCTATACTTTCCGCTCCGGTCAGGTTCCTGTTGGTCACCCTCACATTATCCATATTTGCTGTGTTGATAACAAAACCCTCGCCGTTCCAGTTGTTCAGATAGATTGGGACTGATGCGCATTTGTCCTGCTGTTCGAAGGATTTGGGCAGGATGAGAAGGCTGTTCTGCTGCACCCTTGAGCCAAAGTGAACAAGTGTACTGTTCAGAACGTCCTGTTCTTCTTCTGACAGGTCGCTGTCGCCTGACGCAAAGTCGTCCAGCGGGCTGTGCGCAGGATGCGCGCCGGCATAGACGCCGGGTACGAGGTCACCCGTGGTGGTGCTTTTTTCAAATGGTATCACCAGCTTGCCTGACAGCTTGCCGTTGGATTTGAACTCCCCGTCGACGATTCTGAGCTCTGCTTCCCGCACTCTCAGCCCGGAGCCGCCCGGCACCAGCAACTGGAGGAATTGTTCCGTCCCGGTTTTGATAGTGCCGTCCAGCCTGCCTTGCGTATCGAAACTGAGGGAATAGGTATTCTCGAATTTCAAATCATCGTTCCGGAGCGTCTCGAGATGGAATTTCATGGAGACCTCTGCGCCTTCAAACATGAGCAGCCCTTTGCCCTGGTATTGCGCAGCGTTCAGATTGATCCTGATTTTCTTTGTATTGTAAATTTTCAACTGTTTGTAACGGATATCGGGCAGATCCCCGCTGATTTCGATCAGGCCAAGGTTGAGCTTCGCGTCTTCAAATTTTAAAGCATACAGGTCACCGGCGAGGTTCCTGCCCGTGAGCGTGCTTCTCAGGTAACCGGAGACTGTCGCTTCACTCTTATGAGGCAGGATGCTGAGGGACACCAGCGTCAGACCGATGTCAGGCAGCTGAGCAGGCTGGTTGATGTAAACTGTACCTTCGGACAAGGTATCGGTACCGCCCTGCTGTGAGATCTTGCCCTGTATGATATTTACCGGTATAGATGTTGCAGATGACTCGCCGAGCCTGAGCATTGCCGTGCCGTAATAACCGGATACGCTTTTGTTCAGTTTGACGTCGGTCATAGTAAAGCTCATGCAGCGCATGTTGCTGCTGATGAAATCATACTGTTCCAGCGTTGGGATGGTTGACGGCGAGGCGGAAATGTCAGCCGAGTCATTGATCACATCGAGAGGGCTGGTGACTGAGCCAGCCGCATCGGTGATCATATCGAGAGGGCTGGTGACTGTGCCAGCCGGGGTAACGACCATATCGACAGGACTGGTGCCCATGTCAGCCGAGTCGGTGGTCGTGCCGACAAGGCTGGTGACCGTGTCGACCGGGGTATTCATCGCCACCAGACCTTCCGGTGTGATCGAACTTGGCGTTCTGAGCAGGGACGATACTTCCAGGAACACCGTCTTTGAATCTGAGCCGAATGCATTGCTGACCTTTACAATAAACCGGTGAGTGCCTTTCGCTATGCTGCGTTTGACTGTCAGGAGCCCATTGTTGTCGATGGTTATCTCAGAAGGAACTGCTGTTTCCTTATATGGTTCCAGGGACCATGTGAGCGGTTCGGTACCTGTCGCACGGAACTGTGTAGTAAAATCGTTCGTGCCGAATGGAGAAACATACATCTTTATGCTGTAACCATCGTCGCGGTCGGAAAGCTTCGGGGGTTCGCCCTTTGGTGCGGCCTGTACCATGAGCGTGAACGAAGCCGAGCTTTCACCCGCGCTGTTTTTGGCCGTGACTGTCACACCGTACATATCGGGCGGAAGCTTCGATGGAGCAGTCACCCTGCGCGAAGCAGTGTCCAGTGTAAAGGCCCCGACTTCCTTGCCATTGGAGTTGGTTGCCGTCAGAGTGACGGTAATGGGTTCCGTACCCGTAAGATTGTATGTGGTCTCGAATGCTGTGCCCTCGACCACTGTAAATCTGCTGCCGTTGAAGCCTATCTTCGGCGCTATGGCGATGGGCAGGTCAGGTATTTCAGGTTTATCTGGTATTTCGGGTATATCAGGAGGTATGACAATTTTGGGTTTTACCGTAAGCGTAAACGAAGCCGAGCTTTCACCCGCGCTGTTTTTAGCCGTGAGCGTCACTTTATAGGTGCTGGCACTGAGTATTGATGAAGCCGTTACCCTGCGTGAAGAAGTGTTCAGCGTAAAGCCGCTGACCTCGCTGCCTTTGTCATCAGTTGCTTTCATGGTGACGGTAATCGGTTCTGAGCCCGAAAGGCTGTACGAGGCTTCATACGCCGTACCTTCATAGACGGAATAGGTTCCTATGCCGAATTTTATTTTTGGCGCCTCGATCTCAGGCAACTGGGGTATATCCGGAACTTCGGTCCTGGGCTTTACCGTAAGCGTAAACGTAGCTGAGCTTTCGCCTGCTTTGTTTTTGGCAGTGACCATTACTCTATAGGTTCCGACTTTGAGGCTGGGTAAAGCTATCACTTTACGCATAGCGGTGTTCAACGAAAAGCCGCTGACTACGACGCCATTGTCATTGACGGCTTTCATAGTGACGGTAATGGGTTCTGTGCCCGAAAGGCTGTATGAAGCTTCAAAATTCCTGCCTTCTTCTGTCGTATAACTGCCGCTGTCAAAGCTTATTTTTGGCTTTGCGGCCATTTCGGTCACGTCGATGTGGACCTCGGGCACGACCGTCACCATGTCGATAACAAATGGTTTCTGTATGAGTATCGGTTCCGAAAATTCAGAGAGATATCCCCCGGTATCGAGTACCTTGACTTTATACCAGTTGAATGCGTTTACATCAGCCTCCGTGTCGGCCCACCTGTTCTGGAAGAGCAGCGGGCTTGCCTGGTAATACGTACCATCTCTTGTATCCGAGCGGTATACGATATAACCCACGGTATCTTCGAGGCACTTTTCAAGCGTAACATATGCCATTTTCGGAGTATTCCACGTAAGCTTCGGGATCCCGTCGACAATCTCGCCTGTCAAACCATCGATGGGGTCAAACGGGCGGTTCCGGCGCGGTGTTGCGATCACCGGCTCAGGCCTTGTGGAGCCAAGGTCGTCGTCGTTCCACGCCTGGACCGTGTAGAGGTAGTAAATGCCGTAATGCGCTGTAGTGTCGGTGAAGGACAGCGGCTTCAGGAGTCCGGTAGCCGGATCTACGGTTTCTGTCGTGTTGTACTTGGCAGGTAGTTCTCCTACTTTCTCCCATTTTACCCGTCTGCTCATCTCCCAGCTTAGCTGCGAGTAATCGGCCACTGCAAGCGGCCCGTACTTTTCGAGGATCGCGTTGAACGCAATGAGCCTGGCAGTGGGGGAGAGGGATCGAAGCCTCTTCTCGACATTTTCGATGGTAAAGTTCGAAATCGTTTTTAATTTGCCGACAGGATTTAGTGTCCTGATCTGGGATGTAACTGCGGATGTCTGCGGCGTTCCGGCAACGGCTGCCACAGGCATAAGCTGCTCCTGGCTGATAAGGCCTGAAAATAGCGGCATCGACGTAATTTGGAACCCGTCAGCCATGCCGGAGGCGAATTGTGTTGATACAGGCTGAGAAGACCCCGAGGTGAACTGTGTTGATATAGGCTGAGAAGCTCCCGAGGTGAACTGTGTTGATATAGGCTGAGAAGCTCCCGAGGCGAACTGCATCGACGCCGGCTGAGAGGATCCTGAGCCGGATCGTGCTGACCCTGGCTTATCCGGTCCGTACGGGTTCTGCATAGATGTAGGCAGAGACTGCAGCGGCGATTGATGAAGTTCGAGATCTCCCCCCAGCGAGCCGAAATAATCATTGATGAAGTCCTCGTTATCATCATCTGGGGATCCGAACAGGGCTTCATACAGATCCGGATGCTCTTTCGCCAATTCGTCGAGTTCTTCCATCGAGAGCACCGGTATGGCTGTGCGCCATATTTCGTAGCGGCTGCAGTGCTGCACAGCCGAGAAATTTATCTTCACGCCGTCCTTGGTCGACAGCGGAACAAGCAGGTTTGGCGTTTCCGGCGGTTTCGTGGAAGGCACGCGGAAGCGCTGTACTTTTCCCACCGTCGATTCCACGCCCCATGGCGACACCGACGTTACCTTGTAATAGTAATAGTGGGCAAAGCTCTGCTCCACCCTTTGAGTGAAGCGGGGCTGTTCAATGCGGTCGCCGACCAGGGTCCATTCAAGCTGTGCTTCGTCTATCGGCTCGTCGAATGTCGGCACTTCGCTGCGATAAACGCGATAATACTGCACCTGCGGGTCATCGGGTTTTTCCCAGTTGAGTATGACATGGCCGCCCTCGGGAAGCTCCCCACTCAGGCTCAAGTTTATTGCCGTCTCGGAATACCCCTGATCCTTTTTCTCGGGTTCAAGGCAGACAAGGAACAGCGAAAGCTTGCCGGGCGTTTCATCGAGCCCGCTCAGCATAAGCTGGTTCCGGGTGATCGGCTCGTCGGTGATGAGCTGCCATCTGCCCATATCCACCAGTTCGCTGTAGGACATCTGCTGCATTTCCTCCAGTGATTTCGGGGTGAACAGCGGGCGGTAAACAGCATAACCCCCGAGTCCTTCTCCGCTGTAGGCAGGCCATCTGAGGATCGCGGTGCCGCCGGGCAGAAGGTCCTCGCCCATCACTCCCACAAACTTGTGGATATACTTGCGGTCCGGCAGGTTGCCGTACTTTGCGTCTATTATTTTCGGTACGCCGCCATATGACAGGAAGCTTCCGATTTGAGCCCTGTCAGCTATGGCGCTTTCGATCGTCCCGACGACAGTTCCGGCGGGGTAGGACCTTTCGGGGAAGTCGTCCATGCCGTCAAGACCCCATTCGACATCGCCAGATGTGCCGGTCTGTGACGCCGCCGGTATATCAGCATAACGGACCGGACCGCTGTTGATAAGCCCAGGGGGAGCGGCCGAGCGGTCCGGAAGCCTGCGGACGTGCATTGCGATATCGAGCTCCTGCGGGATATCAGGCACTTTCTCTGTTGGGATGCCCATCGTGACCGATTGCGACCATGCGCTTTCATTGTTCCATTCGTCCCAAGCAGAGACCCAGTATTTATATGTGCAGCCCTTTTCGATGTCCGCGTCGAAATAGACCAGGTCGGGGTGGACGGGGCTGTGTTCCTGCAGGACTATATGTACACCTTTTTTACTTTTTCTCTTTTCTATTTTAGGTACTTGTAAATTGGACGATTCGGAGACGACCAGGTTGTCCAGGCTATCCGGCCTGGTTATGACAGGCTCGTCCGTGAAGCTTATAGGTTCCGGCTTCGGCGGGCGCGGGTTGTCGTAAGGGATGTCGGCCAGGATCTCCGGAGGTCCGAAGTTTCCTGCTCCGACTGCCTTTGCGCGGTAGATCGTAAATCGCACCGTATCGGGCGTATCAGTGAAAATGGGCAGGACGATGCCGGGTTTGTCGTCGTTAAGCTGGATAACGTTCCCGATAACAGATTCCTGCATCTGCACGCCGCCTGTCTGTACCTGCACCACGTTGGACGACGGTATGCCTGCAGTTGATGAAGAACCCTGCACCTGCAACTGATTCGCGATCGACAGATTTATACCGGAGAGCACAGGCGATTCGATGTTGGGAGCGTTGGGCGGCGTCACCCGCACGACCGTAACGCTGACAGTGTCAGAATATTCGCTCCTGCGGCCGAACACATCGATGGAATAGATGCGGTATTCAGCGGTGCGGCCGTCTTTCACCTTGTCCTCGAAGAATACCGGCGATTCGAAGTATTTATCGTGTTCATCGAGCATGTAGGAGATCGCGACGGGCTTATCCGTGATCCTGGTAAACTCCGCTTCACCGTCAAGCTTGCGTTCGATGTGATAACCGCTTACGATGCTCCTTTCTTCCTCATCCTGCAGTTCGTCCCAGCGCATCGGCACCTTGCCGTCGATGCCGTAGGCCATCAGCCCCTGCGGTTTTGTGAGGGTTTTTTCTGCTCCATGGGTGACGGTAACTGTTGACTCGCCGCCGTCAGGCGTTTCGGCGATATACTGGATCTCCGTGCCGTTTGACAGGTTAAGCGCCGAGAGATCGTCCCGGATCAGGAATCCGGCCTCTTCAGCAAATTCGTCGTCAACGAAGGCAAGGGTAGTAATCTGCTGCCGGGCAGACATGATTTCTTTTGCCAGATTCAGTTTCGTCCCGCCGTCCAACTGCAGCCCGAGTGTGGCTATGCCGGTCGGGAGCTGGGCATTGACGAGGGAGAATTTGTTCATAATACTGAATTTTAGCTCAGTGAAGATGCTTTGGTATGAAAACGCGTAGTCCTGGATGTAGATGGGAGAACCGTGTAAACGGTCTGTCAGGGGAACTTTCTGTTCGATGCTTGCCGGAACGGTGATCAGTGCTTCCTTCATTGCCTGGAAGTCGATTTTGCCGCTTATTCGCTCCTTGGGCTCAAGAGAGTCCACGAGATAAGCCTTATCCCTGAACTCTTCTGCAGTCATGCCCAGGGTGCTGAGCTTTTCCGGCGTCAGCCGGGCTTGCCTGAAGAGCTCCTGTACTATATCGGCATCGGAGATCTGGAGTCCTCCGGACAAACCTGCGGCGGGCGACGCGGCATTTTCTTCGATCAGCACTTTCTGGCCGTTTACCTTCCTGTAAAGCTTGTAGCCCTGCTCCGGAAGCCAGTCGCCTGAGGGGGTCATATGGATGAGCGCCTCGCCGGGCGATTGCCATATACCCTTTAAATTTATTGTGGACGGCATCGACTCAAGATCGCCGTATTCTTTTGGTTTTAGCAATTCCCGGGTCTTCTCCTTAGCCCTGTTGAGCAAATCATTATGATATAAAAGTGCTTGGTCGGACACGGCGAACTCGCCGTTCAACTGGACCGCAACGCCCCTTTTAGGCGAAGATGCCCCGGGAAGGTGGGCCGAAATGCCTGACGGGTCGACCGATGTGCCCGGCAGTTCGGCGAAAGAACCCCGCTCTCTCGCTGACAGGAAGGCAACCGGTTTCGGCTCCTGCATCTGCCCGATCCGCTCGGATAGCTGCTGGTCAAGGCTTCGCAGGTTGTACAGCGCGATCCGCGAATCGACAACGTCAGTCAGCTTTTCGGCTTTCAGCAGTTCCTCCATGATTGACGGATTGCGAAGCAGCGCATCGAGTTCCGGCTCTGTGACGGTGACATGCAGCAACTCTTCAAGGGTCTGGGGTTCCGGGTTTTCCGCCGGTGCAAGGATATATTCCCGGTCAGGCAGGTAAGAAAATGCTTCTGCTGCCTCGAATACGCCGCAGGCCCAAAGGATGCCCGCTGTTACCAGTGCGGCGCACGAAACCGTAATGAGCAGGGAACGGACGATATGCGTGCGGAATTGTGTTCCGATCCATTTAATTACACTTTTTATTGTTTTCATTTTTTCTCTACCTCGCTGAGTATATTTTCCAGGTTTTTGACCGCCAGCGCGCCCGCTCTGCCTGCCCGCAGGCCGTAAGCATAAGCGCTGTCGATATGATAGCGGCAGGAATACTGATGATGGCTGTTATCCTCGTCATTTTGGGTCCCTCCTGTCATCAGTTGATGCCGAATATCCGCTTTGCTTTCAGGAAGTCTTCCTGTGTCCTGACTGAATATCCGAATTTCTTTTTATCGCTGCGCATAAGCGAAATGGCGTATGTCATGGGCAGCGTTCGGGCCCGTTTGATTTCCGGGAGCCCCATCAGGCGTTTTGCGCTGCATTGCTCCAGGAGAGCCTGGAGGGGCATTGACGATACCATATCCTGAAGCTTGTCTGCGATCTCCTTGTATGCGGTCATCCACTGCCACTGGCCGACGTCAGCGCCGGATATTACCTGGTGCTGCCCCGGCATTGGGACTGTCAGCGCCCAGACAGCCTTATTGGTTATAAGAAGCGCGTTTTCGGGAGTACGGACAACGCCGACGCCCAGTACATCGACGCTCCTGGTCGCTCCGTATCTCATAACGGCCGGTATCGTGTCCACAAGGATCTCATCGGGTTCGAGCACGATATCGTCAGCCTCTGCCGCAGCTTCGTCCGCATCGGTGCTGTCCGTTTTGCCCAATGCGGTTATGATCCTCCGGTAGCGTATGATGCTCACCGCAAAGAAGATAAACGCGATGACAGCGATACCGAGGCAGAAGTACCATGGCACCCCTATATAGG
>JAAZKL010000169.1 GCA_012799845.1 Clostridiaceae bacterium | reverse complement strand
TCAGGCTGCTTTGTTTCCAAATGGGGCTTCCTCATTCCCGGATCATGTGGTCCCATATCTGAACTCTCTGCCTACTATTTCGGCAATCCTTCCTATATCTTTACATAAACTGTCGAACGTTTCCGGATCGAGCTGCTGTGCCGCATCCGAGAGTGCACACCTCGGGCTCGGGTGCACTTCGATTATCAATCCGTCTGCGCCCGCCGCGATGGCGGCCCTGGACAGGGGTATGATGTAATCCGCCTTGCCTGCCGCATGGCTGGGATCGACGATGACCGGCAGGTGGCTGTGCTTTTTCACTACGGGCACCGCGCTTATGTCCAGCGTGTTCCTCGTAGCCGTTTCAAATGTCCTGATGCCGCGTTCGCAAAGAACTACGCTGTAATTGCCTTCGCTCATGATATACTCGGCCGCATTCAGCCATTCGTCTATCGTGGTGGCTGACCCTCTCTTGAGGAGAACTGGTTTGCCGGACCGCCCGACCTCCCTGAGAAGGTGGAAATTCTGTGAGTTGCGTGCGCCTATCTGGAACATGTCGACAAATTTTGCCGCCACTTCCACCGAGTGTTCGCTGATAACTTCCGTTATGGTCAGGAGGCCGGTAGCCTCGCTTGCTTCTTTCAGCATTTTCAGCCCTTCCTCTTCCAGGCCCTGGAACGAGTAAGGCGATGTCCTGGGTTTGAACGCGCCGCCTCTCAGCATCGCCGCCCCCGATTTTTTGACTGTTCTTGCTGCCTCCATGATCTGCTCGCGGCTTTCCACCGCGCAGGGGCCTGCGATCATGACGATCTGCCTGCCGCCGAACTCGACTTCTACCCGTTTGCCGCCGATCTCGGCTCCCCCGACACGTATCACGCTGGGCTCGGGCTTGAAGGTCCTGTTTGCCAGCTTGTAGCTCTCCATTATCGGGACCAGCCTGTCGACGCCCGGCATCAGCTCCAGCGGGATCCCGCTGAGCAGCCTCTTGTCTCCTATGACTCCGATGATGGTCCTCTCGGCGCCCTTCGATATGTGGATGCCAAGGCCGGCCCTTTTGAGCACATCGGAAATCTCTTTGATTTCAGACTCCTTTGTGCCTGGTCTCATTACGATGATCATGCTATCTTCTCCCTTCCTGCCGTATTTCGTTATTGGCCGCTTCGCCTGCGCACCGGTCCGTATGTTGGCCTGCTTATTGGCCTGTGCATAAGACCGCGTACTGATCAACGCAACGGCTTACGCAATACGCTGCGCATAGTCCTTCACGCCGGCTTACGCAATACGCTTCGCATAGTCCTTCGCAACGGCTTACGCAATACGCTGCGCATAGTCCTTCGCGCCGACTTGCGCAATATGCTTCGCATAGTCCTTCGCGCCGGCTTGTGCAATATGCTTCGCATCGGCCTGCCGTACTTATTTTTCCCGTTCTTCCGTTTTGCCGTTCTTCTGTTTTCTCGTTCTTCCGTTTTATGCCCTGTGGCCTGTTTTTGCTGCGAGGAACTGCCGCACCCTGAATCTTCAGGCATTCCGGGACACGCTGGTTCCGGCCCGCGGGGCGCAATTTTGATTTTAATGTACAATGATATGATATAAATGTCAAGAAAAAGGAGACCTCCAGGCAGATCCAGCGGAAGCGCGGGACTTGTATGAGACCACACTGTTCACAAGTAAATCGTCTGCAAGTTACGTTTATTACACCAATGATAATGACAGTGTGGTAAAACAACTGGAAAGGCACGTGGAACTTTTATCCGGCGAATAAAGACTAATAAATATATGAATGCAGGTATAAAGGAGAAAGTAGGTGTGACAAGGGGCAAGATCATCATTCTCATTGCTGCGGTCATGCTGATCGGTGCGGGCGTGGCTGCTGTGCTTCTGAGAGACGGGAACTACGTATCGCAGCAGCCCGGGCATGGTTACGAAATGATGGAGAATAAGGAAATAAAGGAACTGCCGGATGAGACAAAGTCGGATCCTGAACCGCCGGTGAATGTGACGCATGAGCAGCCCGAAGGGAATAATAGCACAGGGGATCGGACAACTGTGCATGGTGATACATGCAACCAACCGGAGGGGGATAACGACCCGGCGAATCGACCAGAAGGGGATAAAGACGCTAAAAACCGGCATGCGGAGAATGATGAGGCAAAAGACACAGGGGATCAATCAGCAGTGGATAAAGACGCAGAAAACCAACCGGCAGAAAATGATGAGATAAAAAACACGGAAAAAGAAGTCGTGGTTTTCAAAGACAAAGATCTTGAAGAATATGTAAGGATGGAGGCAAGAAAAGAAACTGGCGATCTTTATTACAGCGACCTGGAAGAGGTAACAGAACTGTACATTATTTTCTGGCCGGTGGATTGTTACGAGGACCTGGTACTGCTGCCCAACCTGAGATGGCTTGAGATAGCGATGCCGATCGATGCCGGGGACCTGGGAGCGATAGGAAAGCTTGAAACATTGGAGAGATTGGCACTCTGGAACTGCGGGATAAATGACATAAGTGC
>JAAZKL010000168.1 GCA_012799845.1 Clostridiaceae bacterium | reverse complement strand
CATAGACGGGGATGAGCACCCGCGTGACCACGACATAGACGGGGATGAGCACCCGCATGACCACGACATAGACGGGGATGAGCACCCGCATGACCACGACATAGACGGGGGTGAGCACCCGCATGACCACGACATAGACGAGGGTGAGCATCCGTATGACCGCGGCATAGATGTGGATGGACGGTCTCATGATCAACGCGAATCTGGAAGTGGGTACCCGCATGATCCAGACACCGGTGAGCACCCGTATGACCACGACATCGCCATGGGTGCCCATGCACATTGCTTCGATGACACTGTGGATGCCGATGCAGATGAAGGAGTCTACAGCGGCTGCATTTTCTGCGGCATCGAGGGAGCAGGCTTTGAGGCGTTGCCGCCCGAGATCAGCATCAGGAACCAGCTTGAAGAAAACAGGCGCTACATCGGCGCGAAATTTGGCGCCGGAAAATTTATTGCATATTTCCAAAACTTCTCCAATACCTACCTTCCCTTCGATACATTCACGAAGGCTATGAACGAAGCGTGTATCGAGGGGATAGTCGCTCTCTACATTGCGACCAGGCCTGACTGCATCGACGACAGGCGCATTGACTTTCTCAGGCAGCTAAAGGAAGAGAAGGGGGTAGACATCGTTGTGGAACTGGGACTTCAGTCGGTGAACCACCACACACTGCGCTGGCTCAACAGGGGCCACGGACTGGCTGAGTTCATCGATGCCGTACTCAGGATAAAAAGAGCAGGTCTCGAAGTTTGCACACATATGATAAGCGACCTGCCTGCTGATGATATCAACGATGTTATCGAATCTGCAAAGGTGCTTTCTGCCCTTGGAACGGACCAGGTAAAATGTCACTCCCTTTATATACTTGAAAACACTGTGCTGGGCGAAGCATACAAGGAAGGAAGGTTCAGGCCGCTCAGCATGGATGAGTTCATCGACAGGACCATCGGTTTCCTGGAATACCTGGATCCGAAAATTACGGTCCAGCGCCTTTTAGGAAGATCGCCCACAGGGAGGTCGCTGTTCTGCAACTGGTATACTAGTTGGTGGAAGATACATGATGCCATAGTCAAAAAGATGCTCAGAGAGGGCAGGTATCAGGGCAGGCTTTTCAACTATCTCAACGGCTCTGCTTTGAAGCATCTCAACAGCATGCCGTGAGGATGAGCAAGCAGCGGGATGAGCGAGCAGTGAGATGAGCGAGCAGCGGGATGTGTAAGCAGTGAGATGAGCGAGCAGCGGGATGAGCAAGCAGCGGGATGTGTAAGCAGCGGGATGAGCGAGCAGCAGGTTGTTTTAGTCATAAGGAGAGGAACTTAAACCTGGTCAGGGAAAGACAACTACGGCTGTATATTACGGTAGTTAAGACATGCAGTTAAGAACCGAAACGGGCAGGTATTACATGATTTACCAGTTTGTGGGGGAGTGTGCTGATTGGAATATCTGAAGAATATAATCAAGGGAGTCGTGATCGGGATCTCCATGATGGTGCCGGGCGTAAGCGGCGGAACCATGGCGATCGTGTTGGGCATATATGATAAACTGGTGCACAGTGTGGCTGCGATTTTCAAGGATTTCAGGAAAAACATCCTCTTCCTTGTACAGTTTGGGATCGGGGGAGCGGCAGGCGTACTCATCTTCAGCCGCCTGATGGAAGGCGCGATGACCAGGTATCCCTACATCATGCGGTACCTTATTATGGGCGTCATTATGGGGGGATTGCCGCTGCTCTATAAAAAGGCATCAGAGAGCGGCGCCGATACGCAAAGGAATAAAGTGGGCACCGGTGAAAGCAGCATAGACGTACAGGATGATAAAACACATACACCGCGAGATAAGCAGGATGGCAGAACACATACGCAGCATAACGTACAGAGGAGTAACGCACACGCCCGGCAAAACACACGAATCAGCAAAACATGCGCTCAGGAAAACAGGGCCGCCATACGGCGCACAGCGGGCAGTGTATCGGGCAGTACAGTGGGCAGTGCATCGGGAAGTACAGCGGGCAGTGTAACGGATTACATATTTCTCGTGCTTGGTGCTGCCATAGTGCTTTTGATGACGCTTGAGCCTGAATCCCTGATAAACATGGCAACCGACGGGAGCCTGACAAGCTACATATTCCTGCTGATCTCGGGAGTCATCATTGCTGTCGGAGTCGTGCTTCCAGGCATTAGCTGGTCGTTCATGCTCCTGGTGTTGGGGATGTACGAGATCACGCTCAACGCCATCAACACCTTCAACATCCCATTTCTGATACCATTGGGCATCGGCATGGTCCTGGGGATATTCGGCACTGCAAAGGCAATCGAGAGATTCCTGCAGAAGTATCCCAGGAAGACATACATGCTCATAATAGGCTTCGTTGCCGGCTCTCTTGTCGAAGTGTACCCGGGTATACCCCAGGGTTGGCAGTTGCCTGTATCTGCGGCTGCATTCATCGCCGGTTTTGCGGCAATCTTTATACTGGGGAAAAAGGGTTTCGCCGAATAATCAGCCGACTTTTCCGAGTTATCAGCCGGCTTTTCCGAGTTATCAGCCGGATTTTATCGAATAATAAGTCGGATTTTACCGAGTGATCGGTCGGATTTTATCGGATAATCAGCCAGGTTTTATCGAATAATAAGCCGGATTCTACCGAGTGATCAGCCGGGTATTCAATTGGATAGTATGGCGGATCATAGGTTGGATATCTGAAGCATGCTCAGCCAGGCAACCGACCGATTTCCCATTTGAGCGTTTGTCACGGCAGTTATACTCCCGGCAGTTATACGAATATTACAATTGGGTACCCTTAAAATGTTCGTGTTTTGTGTTTTTGTCGGTTGACAAAATGAGCGCTCATTTGATAGTATTAGAAGCGTGGCAGGCACGCTTCATTT
>JAAZKL010000167.1 GCA_012799845.1 Clostridiaceae bacterium | reverse complement strand
CTTCAAACGGTCAGAGCTTTCCGAAAGTCGGAGCTTTCAAACGGTCAGAGCTTTCCGAAAGTCAGATCCTTCAAACGGTCAGAGCTTTCCCAGGTCAGACCTTGCGGAAAGTCACAAAAGACCTCTGGGCATATCGCCCGGAGGTCTTTCGTGCTTTACAAAGAGGTCTTTCCTGCATTGCAAAGAGGTCTTTAAGTATTGCGGGGGGTTAATTCTTCTTGTAAAGGCATATTCCTGTTATTACGGGAGTTAACTCTTCTTGTAAAGGTATATTCCTGTTATTACGGGAGTTAACTCTTCTTGCAAGGTGTGTTCCTGGTATTGCCGGGGCTAACTCTCCTTGCAAAGGTGTATTCCTGGTATTGCCGGGGGTTAACTCTTCTTTGCAAAGGTGCCTTTTGTATATCAGTAAATCAGGATTTGTCGATAAAACCGCCGAGCGCCCGGTACTCCTGGTACTTCTCAAGGTATTTCTTCGACCTTTCCGCATCCGGCAGGTAGCTTTCCCTGTACGGCTCGCACAAGGCATCCTGCGCAGCTATCACGTCCGGATAGAAGCCTGCCGCGACAGCGGCATAGATTGCTGCGCCAAGCGCCGGGACCTGTTCTTCATGGCTTACCATTACAGGCCGTTCAAGCACGTCCGCCATCATTTGCATTATGAACGGCGATTTTTTCGCTATCCCGCCAGTCATTATGATACGCTCGATATTTATCCCATTTTCTATATAGCCTTCGAATACCCTTCTCGATCCGAAAACCGTCGCCTCGGCCAGCGCCTTGTATATTTCAGGCGCAGTGCTCCCCAGGCTCAGTCCGGATATGGCTGCTTTCGCGTCCTCGTTCAGGAAAGGATACCTGCGGCCGTTGAACCAGTCCAATGCGGTCAGGTCCACATCTCCGATCTGTTCCGCCTTTCTTTCGAGTTCCCTGATGATCCTGCCTCTCACATCTTCCAACAGCTTCTCTGCGATATCCGGGGGGACTATCCCTGATCCGGGCACAAGTTCATTCAAAGGCCACATCAGCAACGAACCGAACCATGTATAGACATCGCCGAATGCAGCCTGGCTGGCCTCGATCCCTATGTATCCGGGTACTATGGAATCCTCCGCCAGTCCGCAGTATGCCCTGAGATCCTTGCCTTCCAGCCTTTCCTTGTCTTCTACGAGCATATCCACGGCGGAAGTCCCAACCACCTTGACCATTGTGCCGGGCCTTACGCCGGCTCCCACAGCCCCGGCGTGCGCGTCGAAAGAGCCTCCGCCAATTATGGTGTCTTCAGGCACATCCAGCTTTTCAGCCCACTCGCGGGCGATGACGCCCAGGCGTGTGCCGGCCGGTTTCGGGACAGAGTTGTACCTGTCATATATCAGCGCCAGGTAGGGGTCCATGCTTCCGAGGCATTCCCTGTCGGGCAACCCTCCAAAATGGCTGTTCCACAGCGCTTTATGCCCTGCGCCGGTGGAACCCCTGTACAATTTGTCAGGATCAGTGATCCCCATCAGGAGAGCCGGCAACCAGTCACTGTGTTCCAGCCAGGTCCATGCCGCCAGCCGGACCCTTTCATTGTTCCTGACTGTGCGCAATATTTTGGCCCAGTACCATTCAGACGAATAGATGCCCTGGTACATGGTATAGTCCATTTTAGCAGTGGAAAAAACATGGTTTATCTCCTTTGCCTCTTCAACCGCCGTGTGGTCCTTCCACAAGTGGAACATGGCATCGGGATCATCACGGAATCCGTCGAGCAGGGCCAGCGGCGTGCAGCTGCGGTCCACAGGGCACGGTGTGGACCCCGTGGTATCGATGGCTATGGCGCGCAGATCGCCTTTCCTCGCGCCTGTCCGGGCCATGGCTTCGCGCATGCACTCAGTGAAGCTTTCGATATAGTCGAGCGGATGCTGCCTGAATTGGTTGGCAGCAGCATCGCAGTACATCTGCTTTTGCCACCTGGGGTAATATGCAACAGCTGTTGCCGCTTTTTCACCTGTCAGGGCATCTATGACGACAACGCGGACTGAGTCGGTGCCGAAATCGGCGCCCGCTACCAGACTTCTCATAGCTTCCTCCTAAATTTGATTCCTGAATAGTGATCATTATATACCAGGAATAAGCCTTACGATACCAGGAAAAGTTCTTACATTACACCTGTCGGTTTCCTGATCCTGGGGCGTACCTGATAAATGTTCCCTGATTAATATTCCCTGATAAATGTTCTCATCTTAGGCGTCAGGGTTGATCCTGACCACACACTTTGTGATTTTGTCCTTATTGTCGATGGAGTGCTCCATGGCTGCCTGGACATCTTTGAAGTCGTAAATGTCCGAAGCTATTTCCTTCAGCGGTATCATTCCCTTGGAAACCGCTTCGATTATGGTCGGATAGATGTTCCTGTACCTGAATACGGTCTTTATGGTGACCTCGTTGTCGATTATCCAGTTCACGTTCATTTTCGCGGTACCGTCTTTCGTGTATCCGACCAGTGTTATTGTTCCGCCCCTTTTGACCATTTTGGCCGTCTGGAACATGGTCGTTTCGTTGCCCGCGGTCTCAAAAACGAATTCTGCCCCGCCGCCTGTCAGTTCCCGCACTTTCTGCACAGGATCGCACTGAGAGGCGTCAATGACCTGGGACGCTCCAAGCTGCGATGCACGCTCGAGCCGGTTCTTCATGACGTCCACGACAATGATCTCCCTGACGCCCATGCTCTTTACCGCAAGCATAGTGACCAGCCCGATGCATCCTGCTCCAAGTATGACGGCATTCGATCCGACCCTGATGCCGGACTGGATCGCCGCATGCATACCGACAGCCAGCGGTTCCATCAGGGCGCCTTCCAGCGTGCTGACATTGTCCGGAAGCTTATAGCAGAGGTTTGCCGGGTGCGCTATATATTCAGCGAAGCATCCCTCCACCACCGGCAGCGATGCATAGAAATAGACGTTGGGACACAGGTTATATTTCCCGCTCTTGCAGAATTCGCATGTCCAGTCAGGAATACCCGGTTCGACCGCCACACGGTCGCCGGCCTTAAGTTCCGTCACGCCTTCGCCAACTTCGACAACGGTCCCTGCGGGTTCATGGCCGAGCACCATCGGCTCTGTGACGTATTTCTCTCCGATGTATCCATACCTGAACAGGTGCGAGTCCGACCCGCAGATCCCGACATAATCCAGCTTAATAAGCACATGACCCGGCTTCACTTCAGGTATCGGCACCTCTTCAAAATCCAGTTTGCCGGGCTTATTCATCATTGCGACTTTCATGGTCCCTTTCATTGCCAAGCTCTCCTTTCGCAGCGCAAAGCTTCTTCTTTCGCGCGTCCAAACATCAAGGCTTAGGGTAGCCTTAAGTATTAAGCATTAAGCATTAAGCATTAAGCATTTAGCATTTAGCATTTAGCATTTAGCATTTAGCATTTAGCATTTAGCATTTAGCATTTAGCCTCAAGCCTTAAGCCTTAAGCCTTAAACCTTAAACCTTAAACCTTAAACCTTAAGCCTAAATCTAAATCTTTATCCCTTGACCGCTCCCAGGGTGAGGCCCTTGACGAGCGTTTTCTGGGTGAAAAATCCGAGTATCACCGGTATCACGACGACCAGCGTGGACGCGGCGCTCATCTTAGCCCAGAAGTACCCCTGCTGGGTGAGGAAGCGGTTGAGGTAAACAGGCAGTGTCGCTGATTTCGAGTATGTCATGTTTACCGCAAAAAAGAACTCATTCCACGTGGTTATGAAAACCAGCAGCGATGT
>JAAZKL010000166.1 GCA_012799845.1 Clostridiaceae bacterium | reverse complement strand
TTTGTTTATGTAAATATTATATACTGTTTTTTCTATATTATACTTTAATTTTCTTATTTCCTCATTTAACTCCTGATAATATAAAAACATTGGTTCCACAGCAGCATATCTTCAAGATGTCAACATGGGCGTTATCATGCGGATCAGCACCGGTGTGACATATGCGTCGATGGTTATCCCCAGCATCATTGCACAGGTAAACAGAAAAGCCGTCAGGCAATATGACAAAAAAGCGGTTCTCAGTCCCGCCTTCTGCTGATCCTGAAACGCTTTGTTTTTAACCAGTTTCAGTGAAAAATTGATTCCATTGACCCCTAAGCCAATCAGGCAGGGTATTATGATCACTTCCTTCGGAAACAGGGCAAAACCGGTCAACAGCATCCCCTTCATCCCCAGGACGTTTATTATGAAACCTGAGGTAAAGCCTGTCATAAAACCCTTAACACTAATGATCATATAAATGAATGGAATGCCTATGACAGTAACTCCAAGGGCCCAAAGCAGACCTGTCATTTTGAGGTTTTCAATCAATCCGAGGGAAAACATTTCGCCGCTGTTTACGCTCTGGTTGCCGAACAGTTGTAGAAAACCCTGCAGATAACCTGAAAGCTCGTCTCTTTGCATTGCACTTAATCCATTAACAGTAAATGCTCCTGCAGTGACTCCGAATACGAACATCAGGATCAGGAAGAAGTAAGTGTTCCGGTTGTCTGTGACATGTTCCCTGATAATACTTTGCAGCTTTTTGACCATGACTGTTCCCCCTTACCTGAAATGTGTCTTTTGAGTGCAGGAACCCGAACCTTCCGCATCTTTTTCCTGCAAAAAAAAATTTACAATATCATCTTATGCTGATGATATTGTAAACTATTCCTGCTGAAGACGTATCATATGGCTACTTGTACTGTATATCGATCCTGCCGCTTATTATCCTGTCTGCAAGGAGAATGCCGATTATGCTCTTCGCATCGGTGATTTCTCCTTTGAGCACCATATCGGTCAACTGCTCAACTGAGTATTTTTCTGTCGTTATGAACTCATCGTCGTCCGCACAGCTTTCCCCTTCCTTCAGACCTGTAGCTGCAAACAGGTGGAGCACTTCGTCCGAAAATCCGGGCGTGCTGTGGACGCTTACCAGGCGAGTCAGCTTTTCTGCCGTCAGGCCTGTCTCTTCTTTTAACTCCCTGGCTGCGCAAATGGCCGGGTCTTCATCCTTGTCCAGCTTGCCTGCGGGTATTTCCAGGGAAACAGCTTCGAGCGGTTTCCTGAACTGCCTTACCATGTAGATCTCGCCCTTCTCATTGAGCGGGATCACCGCTGCCGCTCCGGGGTGCCTCACAATGTCGCGTGTCGCTTCTCTTCCGTCCGGCAGCGTGACCGTCAGCATTTCAACATCTATTATGTTGCCCCTGTATATGTGTTTCCCTGATATAGTTTTTTCATAATAGTTCATTCCTTTTTCTCTCCTTCTGCCAGTTCTGCTGAGTTTTTCTTTATTTCATTTACTGCCAGCTTATCACACCTGTTATTGTACTCATTGTCGCTGTGGCCTTTGACTTTTATCCATGCCACATCATGGATACCCGTCAATTCAACCAGCTGCTCCCA
>JAAZKL010000165.1 GCA_012799845.1 Clostridiaceae bacterium | reverse complement strand
TGGGCATGGACTGTGCAGAAGCCGCGCAGATAATGATGGCCATAGGGAATCATGATGAAAATACAGGTACAGCCGTAAGCAGCATTTCAGCGGCCCTCATACTTGCCGACAAGTCTGATGTGCACAGGAGCAGGGTTACGAACACGGATATTACGACTTTCGATATACATGACAGGGTAAATTACGCGGTCGAGAAATCGGTGATCACTGTGGACAGCGTAAAGAATACCTGCGACCTCGTATTGAAGATCGATACGGAAATATGCCCTGTAATGGACTATTTTGAGATATTCCTGGTGAGGATGACGATGAACAGGCGAGCCGCTGCATTTTTAGGGCTGCAGTTCCAGTTGTTCATAAATGACTCGAAGCTGATCTGAACCGTGGAAGGACTGTGTCCGGACCGTATCCGGACATATTTGCCGGTGCTGATATTGACTCACTTAAATGATAGTAATATAATTACCTCATGTGGTTAAAGCAAAGGAGGATTGCTTGCAGATGAAAGGGAACAACGCGCTGAAGCTGTTCCTCGTTTTCGCCCTGATTGCCGTGATGACATATATATGCTTCGCCGGCAGTCTTTTCGGCCTGGTAAAGATACCCGGCGTCAACGACATAGTACCGGGCATCGATATCAACGGGGGAATAGATGCGATGCTGTATGCGGTCACCGAGGACGGGAAGAAACCTACCCAGGATGATCTCGATACAGTAAAGATAATAATCGAAAAAAGGCTGGACAAGGAGGGCATACTTGACAGAAACGTCACTACCGATGTGAACGTAGGCAGAGTCATTGTCCAGATTCCATGGGCTCCCGGGGAAACGGATTTCAACCCTGACAAGACCCTTGAAAAAGTTGGAAGGACCGCACTGCTCACATTCCAGGAAGTAGATGAAGATAAGGTCGATGAGGACGGCAACCCTCTGCCCACCGGAAGGAAAGTGCTGGAGGGCACCGATGTCATAAACGCCTATCCGGCGCAGCACCCTACGACAAAGGGCATGATAGTGGTGCTGGAACTCAATGAAAACGGAAAAAAGTCATTCTCAGATGCGACAGCGAGACTTATAGGAAAGCGGATCGCCATTTTCATGGATGACCAGTTCATTGAAGCTCCGGTGGTACAGGACCATATCACGGATGGAAATGCAATAATAACGATCAACAGGGACAACTTCGAAGAAGCAGTCAGTGAAGCGAAGGACCTGGCCGATACGATCAGATCCGGCGCCCTTCCTTTCAGGCTTGATGCGAAACATGTCAATTCTATCGATCCGCTGCTCGGGAGAGGCGCGCTGGAAGTCACGAAGAATGCATTCATAGTAGCATTCCTGCTTATATGCATGTTCATGATCATATATTACAGGCTACCCGGATTGATTGCCTCCATCGCACTGTTCATGCTGGCGATAATGACGCTGAATTTCGTATCATGGCTCGGCATCACGCTCACTCTTCCCGGTTTGGCCGGTATCGTCCTGTCGGTTGGCATGGGCGTCGACGCCAATGTGATCATATTCGAAAGGATAAGGGAGGAACTCCGTTCGGGCAAGACTATCAAGGCCGCCATCGATCTCGGTTTCAAAAGAGCGTTTT
>JAAZKL010000164.1 GCA_012799845.1 Clostridiaceae bacterium | reverse complement strand
GCAGGATGCTGAAATATATAATACAGAACAGAAGGAACATAGAAAGCTTGATTTGAAAAGATTCTCCTGGCATGATTACTTTCTAAAATTTTACGTAATTACGTATTGCATTACAAAATGATTTATGCTATTATGTAATTACGAATTATCGTATTTTAGGAGGTAATATCATGGAAAGAAATCATGGCGAAGAAATCGACTTGCTGAATGCGGAAATCAGTTCACTGAAGAATGAACTGCAGGAACTCACGGAATCGATCAAATCGTTCATGCAGGGCCAGGCGAACCAGGCTGATTCAAAACTCCTGAAAAGAGTCTACCAGATGAGGAACATGCATCCGGACAAACGCCTGAGCGAAAAAATGGAAGAATTGTGCGCGCTGGCGGACAAAAAGGACGTCACCGGGCTGATAACCTATCTTGGCGTCTACTCCTCAGGCGGCAGGCAATCGAACTGGATCAGGAACGAGGTCTGTACAGATGACCTGCTGGCGCTCATCGAGGACCGCACTGCGGAAAAAGTTCTGAACTGTATAGGAAACAGCGACAGGCTGAATATCCTGCTTGCCCTTTTGAAGAGGCCCATGTCTGTAGCGGAATTAGTGAGCGAATGCAGCCTTAATTCCACGGGTCAGGCATATCACCACATGAAGCCGCTGCTTGCCGCGGACCTGATCATCGAAGATACGAACAGCAAAGGCGTCTATGTGGTCCAGTCGCATAAGGTCCAGGGCATAATCATGCTGTTGGCCGGCATTTGCGACCTGGTCGATGAAACCCACTCAAAAGGGACATGGGATAATGAACAATAAGCAGTACAGGTATTGAAACACGATTCAGAGGATGGAAGCGCCTTAATAAAGCAGCAGTTGCCCACTTATGCATGATTTCGATTCTCTTAATGTTATTATATCGCTATCCCCGATATGGCCGATCAGAAGTTCACCACGCGGATCGTGCCTCCTGACATTCCCTTCGGCGGACACATCGCTGAAGTTGGCGTAGCAATATATGCAGCCATTCCTGCACGTATTGTACGCGCCAATGTCAACACTTTCATAACATCCACAGGAATCACGCTGATTCCTGTCTTTTTTTATACTGAAGCTGTATCCGCAGATTTTCTCTATCAGTGTTTTATCGATGCAATGTGCCTGCCCTATGCCGTACGCCTGCAGGAACGATCCTTCACAGCAGGCTTTTACAGTGACGCCGAAATCTCCAGCAACGGATGATATCATCCTGCCGATCTCAGCCATTTCATCCATGCTGATTTCCCTTATTGCATCCGTCCTGAGTTTTGGGTACTTATCAACAAAGCTTATAACACATTGCTCTGCGTACCTGCCGAGCCTGCTGCAAAGCCTCGAAAATTGTTCCCTGTGATATTCGGGGCTATACACATCATTCAGGATGATGGGGTCATACCTCCATATGACCCTCTCTTTCCCTATCCTGCCGCTCAGTTCACAGAACGTCCTGGTTATCTCTTCCTTGTCGCGCAGTCCTGTTTCCACGGATCTGTCATATGGAGTCAGCGTGAACTGGAAGTAATACCTGTAGCCCATATCATCGATGATGTCGAGCTTATCGAGCATATTCAGCGGATCTTTCGTCCAGAACACGATACAATCGACGACTTCGGGCGACAGTATTATCCTGCTGACCCGGGAATAGTTCATCGGATTACGCGTCAGAACATAACCTGCACGCAGCCGGTTGACAAGCCACCCGGAATAGAACGCCGGGATATCTGTCCTTCTGGATGCACTGATTATCACGATCTCAAACCTCGATCCCTATGACTTCACGAACTCAGCCCATACGGCATCATATCCCGATCCACCTGATGAACGCCTTCTTATCTTTGCTGTTGAATCCGCACTTTTCGTAAAACCTCAAAGTGTTCTCATCCTTAGCCCCGGTAAGCAGCATCACTTTATAGCATCCGCTGTTTTCGGCGATATCGACGGCTTTTTGCATCAGAGACCGGGCATAACCTCTGCACCTGAAGTCCCCGTGCGTCACGACATTTTCGATGATGGCATATGGCCTCATGCAGCGCGTCAGGTTCTTTATAACTATGACCGTGACGCTTGATACTATTCTGCCTTCAACCTCTCCGACCAGGATATGATAATCCTTATCAGCTATAATCTCCTTCCAGAGCGAAACCAGTTCCGGAGTTTCCGGCATCTTCTCCTTTTCATGCAGGTACAGGTACAACTCCTGCAGCCCGTCAAGATCCGATTCTTTTACTTCCCTGATCAGCAAGCTCAAAACCTCCGAAAAAAAAGGTGCCTGGCACCATTTTACTTTATTTCTTCCATCGCTTCAATCCAGGGAAAAACTTCTTCATCATATCCCTGGCATCGTCCTCGCTCATGCCGGGGCTTGATGAAACCATGTGCGGAACGCAGAATTCGATCATTTCCTCCATGGAGATCTCAGACGTGAATGCCCCGTCCGCATAACAGTATTTGCAATAGTCCTTGTTCCTGGTCCCGTCCTGGTTCGTCCCGTACAATTCATCCGTCGCCCCCATCGGCATTCCGCAGGATTGGCAAAATCTTTCTTCCATAGCAATACCTCCTCAATAAGTTATAGCATTACTATAGAATACCAAATATGCCAACTGTATGTCATATTAAATATATTTATTATATGCACATTCCAGCTTTTTTCGGACAGACTCGCGGACATGTTCAGGTCCGAGCACTTCGATATATTCTCCGAATGACATGATATAACCGTACATCCATTCGTCCACAGGCAAGACAGCAGAGACGACAAAGCTTCCGTCCGGCAGCCTGCGGATATTCTGAGGATCGAATTCATCATAGACCCGATATGCCATCTCCGGCATTATTTTCAGTTGCAGTTCGACATCGCTGAAATTTCCCTCGTCCTGCAGATCATTGGAGGAATCTTCTGCCGGACGCCTTTCATCGAAGTGTTGATCCGTAAGGACAAGGTTCCTTATCCTGGTCAGCTTGAACATCCTCATATCCTGCCTTGAAAGGCAAAATCCCTTCAGATACCAGGCTTGGTGTTTAAAGAACAACTGGACAGGTTCGGCTTTTCGATGCGTTTTTTCTCCCTTTCCACTGTAGTAATCGAATTCCACTACCATTTTATTGAATATCGCCGTCTTCAGCCTGCCAAACAGGTCGTCCTCCATACGGCCCCAGCTTGAAAAATCCACTTCGATCCAGTTGACAAGTTTCCTGTTGAAGACAGCCGACAACTTTGTCAAAGCCTGAGCCGTTTTGCGGGGATTGACAGCTTCCAGCGCCTGCAGGGCAGAGATCACATCTTCCTGTTCCTGCTCGCTCAGCAGAGACCGGTTCAGGGTAAAACCGGGCAGCAGACCGATCCCTCCGCCCTTGCCCTTCTCGGTGTACACAGGAATACCGGCAATACTGAGCGCCTCAATATCCCTGTATATGGTCCGCTGAGACACTTCAAAGCGCTCAGCCAGTTCCTTTGCCGTTATCTTTTCTTTGCCCAGCAATATATATACGATTTCAAAAAGCCTGTTCATTGAAAATCATCTTACCTTTCTGCAGTTACATCAATTATACAGTACAGGAAATTTATCGTAAAGCGGCGGACAGCGGCGCCTGGGGGATTTGGTCCGCAGCATGGCCAGAAATTTTATATTATCCGGCAAATGATTAAATACTAGACTCAGATATGTAAGACAAAGTTTAGCAACCAAAAATAAGGGTAACAACATACATGAGAGCAAAGGCCATGAAAGTAAAGCAGAACAAAGTAAAACAACGCAAAACGCAGCAGAAGCGGATCGGGGAGGAAGGTAAATGCAGCGGTTCATACTCAGCAGGAAAAACCAGGCAGCGTTGGTCAGTGCGATCCTGATAGTCATCGGGTTTATCAGCGCACTGGTTTTCAGGAATGGAACGGCGGCTGACACAGCCTTCATAATCGCTTCAGTCCTTGGCGCCGCGCCGATCGCTATCCAGGCGTACCAGGCACTGAGAGTAAAGGTCGTCAGCATCGATCTGCTGGTGACCATTGCTGTGATCGGCGCATTTTTCATCAGGAACTTTGAAGAATCTGCCATCGTGACATTCCTGTTCCTTTTTGGCGCATACCTGGAGCAGCGTACGCTGAACAAAACACGGTCAGCCATTAAGGAACTCACGGAAATGGCGCCGGAAAATGCCCTGAAACAAATGCCGGATGGTGGATTCGATGAGGTCGGCATCAGTGAAGTGGATACAGGTGATATACTGCTGGTGAGAACCGGTGCCAAAATACCGGTCGACGGAACCGTTTTATCCGGGGAAGGCAGTGTCAATGAAGCCGCCATTACCGGAGAGTCCCTTCCCGTACTGAAAAGCGAAGGAACAAAGGTATTTGCCGGTACGATCCTTGAAAGCGGAACTCTCCGGATAACAGCAGACCGTGTGGGTGAAGACACCACATTCGCAAAGATCATCGAACTGGTGGAGGAAGCACAGGATTCCAGGTCAAAGGCGGAAAGGTTCATCGACCGCTTTGCAAAATATTACACTCCGGCAGTTCTTGTTCTCGGTGCGCTGGTTCTTTTGATCACCCGGGACATCGAGTTGTCAGTCACGATCCTTGTCCTCGGCTGCCCCGGCGCCCTGGTGATTGGCGTCCCCGTATCCAACGTAGCAGGCATAGGGAACGGAGCGCGCCACGGCATCCTGTTCAAAGGCAGCGAGGTGATAAACGAGTTCAGCAGGACAGATACGATCGTGTTCGACAAAACAGGAACACTGACCGCGGGAAATCCATCAGTGGCTGAAAAGGCGTACTACGGGAATGATACTGATAAGGCGCTGATGTATCTCGCAAGCGTGGAGCGCGAGTCCGGCCATCCGCTGGCCAAAGCGGTTCTGGACGAGATCGGCGAAACAGAGCTACGCCCTGTCGAAAACACGGAAGTGGTCAAAGGCAGCGGTATCATTGCAAGCGTGGATGGACACATGGTCGCCGTCGGCAATGCCGCCCTTATGGAAAGAGAAGGCATAAAGCTTGACACGAAGGCAAAAGCCGACATTGCCCGTTTTGAGAAAAACGGGAACTCGCTCGTACTGACTGCCGTGGACGGAGAACTAAAGATCCTGATGGGGGTGCGTGACCAGGTACGCCCCGGGGTGAAGGAAAACCTTTATAAGCTTAAAAAACTTGGCATCAGGAATCTCGTGATGCTGTCAGGCGACAACCAGGGCACAGTGAACACTGTGAGCCGCGAACTGGGCCTGAGCGAAGCCCATGGCAACATGCTGCCGCAGGATAAGGCCGCGTATATCAGGAAATTGATCGAAGAGGGCCGGATCGTCGCTTTCGTCGGTGACGGCGTAAATGACAGCCCGTCCCTGGCGCTGGCTGATACAGGTATCGCCATGGGTGCCGGTACAGACGTCGCCATAGAGACCTCCGACGTGGTGCTCATGAATTCGGACTTTGGCCGCCTGCCCCATGCGCTCGGCCTGGCAAAAGCCACAGCCGGAAATATGAAGCAAAATATATCCATCGCTGTCGGTGTGGTATTGTTCCTGCTTGCCGGCGTATTTTTCAGCAATTGGATGAACATGTCCATCGGCATGCTCGTGCACGAAGGCAGCATCCTGGCGGTCATCCTGAATGGCATGAGGCTGCTGCGCTACAAGCTTAGGAACCGCAGTTCGGATGAAACGAAATAAAGGACATATGCATGATATTTTTAAAATGATAAAGTAAAGCTATGCAGAGCATAGCTATGCAGATAGAATAAAGATAACCATATAAAACGGTTCTGAAAGGAGACCAGAAATATGAAAAATGCAACTATCCAATTGGAAACACTGACCTGCCCAACCTGTGTGCAAAAGGTCGAAAACGCGGTAAAATCCCTGGACGGAGTAGTTAAAGAGAGCGTTAGGGTGCTGTTCAACGCAAGCAAGGTGAAATTTGATTATGATGAGCAAAAAGTATCGGTCCAGGACGTGGAAAAGGCCGTAACTGCCCTTGGATTCGAAGTGCTTAAGTAAAGCTGTCGTGAAGTAATGTTGTCATGAGGCAAAGTTATCATGCCTTGATGCGAAACCATGAGGTAAATACGGAGATAAGGGGCAGTCCTGAAACCACACCTGGATCCACAGGTGCATTGCAGCAATCCAAACAGGTACAGTACCCGGATCAGCAGGAATATGCCTAAACTGGGCAGGACTTGTTCCTGGGGTCAATATTGTACTGTACCTGTACTGAATGGGCACTTTACGGAAACCAGGCAAAGCTTCATGACCGGCCCTCTGACTCTTCTGCTTTTACTGTGGCTGTTCTTCCTGCTGACCGGCAGACTTCTTCCTCAGTTGCTCGATCACAGAGTCGGCCTTTTTCTTGAACTCAAACTGCTCTTCATCCTGGTACCCAATGGCAAAAATGCGTTCTATCTGGTCGCCATTGAACAGGAATGTCTGATTGGGTCCCAGGTAGCCTTCTGGATACAGGCAGCCAGCATAATCCCAAATTTTCGCTTCTTCATTATCATTGATCTCTTTTTGGCAGAAGCCAATGATCATAACCCTTTTGGTGCTGTTTTTCAGCAAGACTACTGAACCGATCGGTAAGAGACCATTAAACATAGTCAATCCTCCTTAAAATTAGTGTCAGCTATTTCATACAGGTCAAAATATCTCTATCCCCTAATTCCGGCTGCAATAAGCGCGGCCGATATGATAAGGCTAATAAGCGTCATCACGCCAAGCATTATAATGACCGTCTTTGCAGGTTCTGCTGCAAACTGGGGAGGGTCGACGATGCGGATGTCATAAAAATCCATGCCCAGAAACTTTTTGACACTATAATCTACCGTTACCTGCGTTCCCCTCGGACAGACCTCGGAATTCATGCGTCTTGATTTGCAGCGGTAAGCCAGTCTCCGGCCTTCTCCCTCAAGCGCCACCCTGGGAGTCTGCCACCGTGAGTAATCCTGCACGACATAGTCAACGACAATGGCTTTACACCGTACACAGTCCCTGCGAAACTTTTTTTCTGATCTCCAATACAAGACTGCCGTTACTATGAAAATAACCGCAGAGAACAAAAACACTCCGCCAATTACCAATTGTTCCATCAGATACTATCCTCCTGTCAGAACCATCCTTTTATAGCATCCCATGCTGCCTCGGCTTTGCTGCAGATCGCGTCGACAGTACCGGAAACATCGACCTCGAAGCCGATACTTGCGCCAATTCCCAAAGAAGCTCCAACATCGAACTTGAATACGCCGTCAGCATATCCGACTTCCGCATGTACTCCGACACCGACCTTAAACTCGCCTTTGACCGCGACATCTGTACCGAGAACAGATACTCCGGCCTTCCCTCCAACTTCAAAAGCAACTGCTTCAAGGCTGGCTTCCGCATGTGCATCGATGTCCAGTTTGCCATCCTTGTCGAACAGCGAAAGCTTCAACTTGCCTTCCGCTTCGGCTTTTGCTATTTCCAGTTCGGCTTCGCCGAATGCACCCAGCATGTCATTGCCGATTTTTCCCTCCGCCGACGCGGCCAGGGCAGAGAAACTGGCGCCTACTGCCGCCTCAACCCCCGGTGCAAACCTCTTGTTTCCGTTTTTATCAAACACGTAAAGGCCGGCAGAAAGTTCAGCGTGCGCCTCTGCTGCCGCGACTTTTAATTCTGCGCTTCCTTCCGCCCAGTCGGTTTTGCCGGAAGCCTTGTATTCACGCCATGCGTACTCAGCCTTTGCTTCTGTCCCTACACTGTAGATCGTTGCCAGTTTCCTGGCGTTTTTCGGTGCCAGGTCAGGAATTACCATTTGGCCGGTATCCCTTTCATAGGCTTGCTGCCAGAATGTCCTGTCCTCCTGTTCAATCTCCTTGAACTTTTTCTTATCGTCGTATTTGCCATATTCGACTTTGGACAGGCCGAACGGATTAAGTATACTGTTGACAGCGGTGTCCTCATCAAGATGCTCCCCGAGCAGTGATGCAGAACCTGCTGCTGCTACTCCCGCAGAACCTGCCGCTACTCCCGGAAAACCTGCGCCGGAAGCTGCCGGATCAAATACACTTTGTGCCTGGCCGGTAACCGCCGGTAATGCCTGGGCTGCAGCCCACGGCACTGAGTTTTCGAAACTGCTGTAACTGTATTTTTCGGCCAACGAGTATATATTCGAAATGTTTTCCGCCGCTGTGCCCGCCGAAGCCAATTTCCCGCTGATCACCGGCAGGTTTTTGCCGGCAGCGAGTATTTGCCTCTTCAGTGATTCCATACTGCTGTCCCTTGTGTCCATGGAAGCAGTTATCGAATATAAACGGTTCTCGAACGAGGCAAGCGTTTTGCCGATGTTTTGCAATGCCACTGCGTGATTCTTCAGTTCATTGTATTTTATAGAATACCTGGCCACAACGCTCACCCCTTCCTGTTGTTGTCTTCCTTATACAAAAGTTCCGCGATCCAATCTTCCAAAACCAGGTCACCCCTGCTTATCGAGGATGTTTCTATCTTTACCGTGCTGCCGGCCGGGCGGCCCGATGTTCCGACAGTGCTGGCCGGCAGTTCCTCGGCCGATTGCTTTACTTTGCTTTCTGCCGCGTAATAAATGTCTATTATCCGGTCAAGCGCGCTGCAAGCCCTTAAAATGCGCACACTGGTCTCAGCAGTCTCATTCCGGACCGCCAGTAATTGCTGCTGAAGATTTTCGTAACTCCTGATCTGGGGATCCAGCGCATTCAAAACACCTGCCAGTTCGTCGGACAATCTCCGGATCCTGTTGTGAATGTTTTGCAGTTCGGCATTTTGTGCCGCCAGATCATAACAGTTAAACTTGATATACTGCATCATTATGCACCTTGGTTACTGTATACCCGGCATATCCGGCGTTTCCCGGATGTACCGGGTATACTTGAATTCAAACTCTGAAAACACCGTCGGTCGGAAGTCCTTCCGCTGCGCTCTTTGCAGCTTTTTCCGCTGTGGTATAGACATTGGCGACCTCGTTGAGGTCACTGATATACTCGGAAACGATAGCGAGCATATTGTCTATGTCGTCGTATACCTGTTTGAACCTGGCCTGGAATTCATCCGAAGCCTCGCTCTTCCAAACGCCGGTCAGGGAGTTGATCTCGCTTTTTGCCTGGTCCATGAGGCTGATGATGGTGTTCTTTTCGTTGGATAGCTCTCCGGATTTGGAGAGAAGAACATCAGGCTGTACTTTTAATATGATATCCATTATGTACGACTCCTTTCATAGATTATCGGATTTTGTTCGTGTTCAGGATATCGAGAGCGTCGCTCTCAGCTTTCGCATAGATGGCTGCGTCCCTGCGGAGCGTCTCGACATATGCATTGAGCATTTTCGCAAGAGCATTGAAGCGTTCCCTGTCGTTGCCGAGGATGGACACGAATTTATTGCTGGCCGGACCATCCCACATTGCATCGATTTCTCCTCCGATCTGGTAAACCTTGTTGACAGTCGTATTGTAACGTCCGATTATGTCCTCAAGGTTTTTGGCGACATCGATCAATCGCCCGGTTAAAACTTCAGTTCCTGCCATTGAAATTCCCTCCTTAAGAAATATGGATTCTGATATATGAAATATGAGATGATATCAAACTCCTGTCAGAATGAGCCACCGCCGCCGCCACCGCTGAAGCTGCCGCCTCCCGATGAAAAGTTCCCTTTTTGCTCTGCGGCGGCAGCAGCTGCTGCAGCGGCTGCGGCTTCCCTCTGCCGCTGAAGTTCTCTTGCCCTTTCTTCAGCTTCCCTGATGATCCTGGCAACCTGCCTTATCCGGCGGGCCAGGTCCTGGAGTTTTCCCGCCTCTCTTCGGATATCTTCCTGGACAGTCCTGCAGTAGCTGATGAACTGCGCCGAGGCATCGCCATTCCAGCAGGCGGCAACGGATTCCAGCGTCGTCTGGAGCTGCCTGTTCGCCGTGTTCAGCAATTCGCCTGCCGCGGAATCGATTTGGTCCGCCTGCCTGATTGCCTGGTTATAGTTGAAATTCATTATCGCCATATTCGCACTCACCGTCCCTCACTATACGAGAAACACGCCTTCAGTAGGCAACGCTTCTGCTTTCTTCTTCGCTTCCGATTCGCCGGTCTTGTAGATCCCGGATGCTTTGGCCAGGTCCTGGCTTAATGAGAGCAATTCACCGGCAATTTCATTGCTCTGTGCATCCAGTTCCCCGATCTTCTTCATGTATAAATCGGCGCTGTCGCTCTTCCAGCTTGCCATCAGGCTTTCAGCCCGCCTCTTTATCGTTGCGGCAGCCTGGGTGAATTTCTTGTGCTGCTGTTCAAGCCCGGTCGAAACCTCCATGATCTTTTCCGGGTCAAATTTTATAAAATCCTGGCGCAAAGTAATCAATGCAGCTCCCACAGCAGGATCCGGCATTTTCATATTCTTTTTCCCGGCCATACCAACACCCCCTACCTTGGCAGCTTCGCAATTGTGTTCCTTACCGAATCGTCTGCCTTGCCATACGTATCACCGGCTCTCTTCAGCAGGTCGTTGAGCACCCTGTATTCGTCAACGAGCTTTACCAGGGCCTCTGCAAACCGGGTGAACCGCTGCTCGAAACTTTGCTTTGCCTGTCCCTCCCAGTAAGGGTCCAGGTTCGCCATCACATCGTTCCGGATGAAAGTGCATACAGATGACAACGCCTTAATGTCTTCGTCCAGACTGGCGGCTGTATTTTCGATCTGTCTGCTGTCCACATCCGTTGACCTGAAATCCGGCATGGCCTGTCACCTCCGTTTGCTTTCTGTATATAGCTTACTTGCTTTCTCATACCATTTCAATAGATTCTGACAACCTGCATGTTTTTTGGAATGAATTGCAGTACTCAAAAAAATTGGCCAGAATGTCAGAGCGGCATTTCACCGGCATGGGTGGACGGGCATATGTCACACAAGCAGCAGCCTGTGCCCGCTCCTGACTCCCGACTGCCTCAGTGTCTGGGATTCCGGCAGCATTGTCCGGGTATCCTGGTTGCAGAGTATGATCTTTTCAGGATCGAGAGTAATGTTCCCATTCTCGAATTCGGTTATTTCCTCGATCATCCTGGCCTTGACCTGGCCGACCGTCATGGAGTTGTCGAGACGGAACTCATATACCTTGCCGTTACCCGGCGTGCTCACATCGATATAGATTTTTGCCATTCAAATCAAACCTCCAGCCATGCAAAATCGTTCGGTGATTCAATAAAAGCTTCTTCACCCTGCTGACCAATGATCCTTACATTCCTGACAGCGATGCCCCCGAACTCGTCATGCAGCCCGGACGCTGTCCTGTACGGCGCGATGCGCCATGAGTCAGCGATCAGCGGATATCTCTTTATGTGCAGGTACATTTCATCGGATCTCAGTATCATCATCTTATCTTCGGCGCCTTCGTTGACGATCCACAGCTTCCCGGCTGTCATCGCAGAACGCGCCAGCAGCCCGATCACAGGCTCCAGCGAGACCTTATCCGGTGTTTTCGTGATCAGTCCCTTGTCCGCGAGCCCTCCGACAGTTTCCTCCGACACTGTTGCGCTGGAGAAGCACTTGCTCAGTAAATGCTCCATCGGACCAGAGGGAGTAGTGCCGGCAGCACTGTTCAGCAGGAAGAGCATTTCAGGCCTTGTAAGTATGAATGATGCTTTCAGTCCCTCCATCATACAGCCCCTTTCGACTCGACGATCGTCCTGATCTCGTCACGGTATGTCCGCGATATCGGGACCACCGACCTGTCCTTCAATGTCAGCGTCATTTCAGTAAAACTTGCCTGGACGATCTGCTTCGTATTCACCACAAACCCCTTATGGCACCTCACAAACCATTCGGGAAGCTGCTCCAGCACAGCTTCGAAGTTCGAATAAAAAGCGATCTCCTGGCTGCGTGTTTTGGCAGCGATTTTTTTGCCCTGCGCCTCAAAGAAGAATATATCTTCAGTATCGATGGTGTAGTATTCGCCGCCGCACCTGATGGTGAACACAGGCTGTTCCCCGCGTTCGGCCGATCTCAGCAGTTCAACGTAGATCTCGCTGAGCGTTTGATAGATCCGCTGCTTCTCCAGGGGGATGAACAGTATGCCGGAGGGCCTCACTGACGGCCGCACGCAGCATGATATGTCCACATTCCTGCCGACCACGAATACTATAAACAGGTTTTTCCTGCGCCTCCTGAGATTTTGCGCCAGTTCCATGTACTCATCCCGGAGCCAGGAAAATGATGCTATGAAAACATTGAACCTGTCCGACTGCTCCTCCGCAAATCCAAACAGGGGCGCAGGTTCCCTGAAAACGGCAAGCCGTTTGACAGGCAGGTCGCGTTTTGAATACGCCTCCTCAAGTATATCCGATATATTGGGTTCTTCGTCATGCATTGTGTCCAACACGATTATGCTTAGCATGCTGTCCTCGCTTTCTCAACGATCGGTAAGACCAGTGCCGCCATTAACTCCTGTTATGCAATAGCTGTAACGACACGCAATGTTGCTCCGTCAGCAGATATATGCCCATAGCCGGCAGGCAGCTTTTTCCCGCGTTGCAGTATCGGCACATCGAAGTCGAACACTTTCTGGTCTTCCAGCCTGCCTCCCAGGTGAATGCCTTCCTTCCAGCCCACAAATCCGCGCATCAGGCGTTTGGAATTGTATTCTCCGGTCATATCAGCCACTGATACACACGCAAACAGGTAGATCATATGATTGTCGCCCCGGACGATCATTTGCTCCATAAAGCCTTTCATATCGCGTTCACTTTCGTAAACCGCCTCGCAGAACGCGCTCATGTCATTTATGAACAGGAAGATTTTCTGTTCGGAGGCGATATACTCATCAACGTTCCTGCTCCCGCTCCTTACAAATTCAGCTTTTGCCCTGTTCCTGCGCGCAAATTCCGGGACCATGACCGTCTGCATGTAATCGAACAGTTCGTCGGATTTCGTCATGTAGCCGTCTGCACTTATTTCGCGTGAATATGCTTCCAGTTCGCGGTTAGGGCCGTCAAACACATATATCTTGCCGTCCCGCGTTTTAGCCAGTCTCATGTATACCTTGAGCAGATTGGTTTTTCCGCTTCTCGACGTGCCGCTTATGGTATAGCAGAAGGTCCTCGCCAGATCGACGCTTGAAATCTGCGCCATTGACAGCTCATACCCGAACGGGATGTACCTGTGCGAACTTACAGCCTCATTGAACTCGGGCAGCGACAGGAGATTGTCCAGGGACAGGTCGGACGGCACCTGCGGTATGACCGTAGCTGCCTCTCCACTCCATGCGGCCGCCATTTGCTCGAACTGTTCCTTCAGCTTCATATTGAGGGTGACCGGGTCGTTGACGTCCATGCACAGCGCTGTCTGGAACTCAAGTGGCTTCGGGCAGCAAACGAGCCCGCGCCCCGGAGTATGGTCCTCAGCAACGATTTCCGTCTTCATGCCTATGGCTTCTTCGTACTCAAACCGGTCAGCAAGCTGCAGGCCGATGCCGTAACTGATGTTTTGCCGGATCCTGCCCCGGATGTCCCCTGAGTTGGAGCAGGTGATGACCAGGTATATGCCGTAGCTTGCAGCTTCACGCGACAGCAGGATGAGATTGTCCTCCTGCTTTGGACAGCTTTCATTCCACGCGGCATAGTTGTCGATGGCAAAAACTATGAACGGCACATCGTCATAGAGGCGGACATATTCTCTTACGGAGCCGATTCCTTTTTCCGAGAACATATGCCTGCGCCGGCTCAGTTCCTTCAGAAGCATCGCGACCAGCTTGTCCGCCTTGTCGGTCTCGCTGTCATACACGACGCCGCCTACATGCGGCAGCGAGGAGAATACTCCCATCGTCCGGCTTCCGAAGTCGGCTATGTATATGTTGAGCTGTTTGGGCGAATATGTCGTGACAAGTGAATATAAAAGCGTTTGCAGGAAAGTCGTCTTTCCTCCCGAACCCGAACCTGTCACAAGCAGGTGCCCCTCCATGAGCAGGTTGACGGACAGTGCTGCCTGGCGTTGGTTAACAGGATCATCGATCAGGCCGACAACAGGATCCAGTTCTCCGGAAGGTGCCCGCCAGATGCCGTCTCTCCAGGCAACATCTCCATACTCCTGCAAATGCGGCAGCGACAGCGTTTTGGGCAGCGGCGGAAGCCAGATATTGTCGACAGGTCTGATCCCCTGTCTCTCGGCAATGCTGCATATATGCTGCACGACTGCCTCAAGTTGGGTCGTCTTTTTCCCGTCTTCCTGCTTCGATACCTTCTTCGTGCTGCCGACCACACAGGGCTTGCCCCAGAGGTTGATCATTTTTGCGTCGCTCTGTCCGGCATCGCTGTACGGGATATCCGGCTCATATCTCGCACCGCTCCAGCCTGACTGGAACTGCTCGAATATCTCGTCATTGCCTACCTGGAAGTATCCGCGTCCTGCATTTGTTATGTACGCCGCGTCAGGACGCCTTATCATCTCGTTGGAATCCTGCTTGTCCTGGACACGCAGACACAGCCGGAATTTGGAGTTGCCCCAGATCTCTTCGTCCACCACGCCGGAAGGTTTCTGTGTCGCCAGTATCAGATGGACTCCGAGGCTGCGCCCGACACGGGACGCACTGACGAGTTCACGTACGAATTCCGGCTGTTCCTTTTTCAGTTCCGCGAATTCATCGGCGATTATAAGTAAGTGAGGCATTGGCTGTGACACTTTCCCGGCACGGAAAAGCTCGATATAGCCGTCGATATGCTTCAGCTTGTATTCGTTGAAAACAGTCTGGCGCCGCTTGATTTCGCTGTTGATGGAAGCGAGCGCCCGGTTCGTCTGGTTGCCTCCAAGGTTCGTGATGATGCCCGCGACGTGAGGCAGCTTCTCAAAGCTCCCTGCCATGCCGCCGCCCTTATAGTCGATCAGTATGAAGGAGACCTCATAAGGATGGTAGCTGAGCGCCATCGACAGTATGTAGGTCTGAAGCGTCTCGGACTTGCCCGAACCGGTGGTGCCGGCGACAAGGCCGTGCGGGCCGTGATATTTTTCGTGTATGTCGAGATACAGCGGAGAATTGGCGCTGCGGTAGCCGATCATGGCTCTCATGCTCTCATATGTGCGGTTCTCCAGCCAGCGCCTTTCAATATCGATGTCAGTGACCACCGAAGTTTTGTACATATCAAGAAAAGTGAGCATCTGCGGTATGGCGCCCGCGGACTGAGTCTCACGCACACGGATGCTCGACATTTCCCTGGCGTATTCCTCAAGCTCTTCGATGGACACGCCATCGAACATGACATTGCTGAAACCGTCAAAACTGCTGTCCAGGCTGTAATATCCGCGGTAATCCTCATCGCTCTGGATGATCACGGTGCAGTTGTTCGGCAGCCTGTCGATCTGTTCATAAAGCAGTACTGTCGTAATTCCCATCTGTGCCGTCGGTGCGGATATATATTTCATGACAGCCTCATTTTCGACCAGTGAAGGATCCGCGATAAATATAACATAGTGAGGAAGAGAACGCACAGCTTCCGAGGGATCCTCCTTTTCCTCAAGCCGGGTCCTCAGCATGGAGGACAGGTTGTAGAACAGTTCGCCTACCCCGTTTTTGTCGCACGCTATCATGCGGAAACTGCCGTCCTCGTTCCACGTGTGAGGCAGCCATTTGGCGAATTCAAAGCTGCGGGCGTGCTTTTCGTTATAGATGAAGGCCATGCGTACATCCGTATATGAATGGCAGGTCGCGATCTGAGCAGCCATGATCTGTGGAATATACCCGTATACTGCAGCCGGTTCGCCGATCACACCGACCAGGTTGTGTTCGGTCAGAGAAATGCATACGGGAACGTCCTTCAGTATATCGTATTCATTTTTAATGTTGGCCGGTTCTTCTGCAAGGTTGTCGTCCACGAGAGAGAACCTTTCCTTAGGAATACTGATGATATTGGGAGAAGGCATCTGTCCCTGTCCCAGCCGGACAGTCAGGAAATCAGGATGATTGACATTGCGTTCCCACACTCTTCGGCTCTTTTCCATAACAAAGCGCAGGCACTCTCTCGTTTCAGGATATTTCCTATCAAGCACTTCTTTATTGAACATGTGCTTACGAATCAGCAGCCGGCGGATCTTTTCCAGGTATTTGCCGTACATGTCACGGCGCCGCGCCTCATCTTCGCGCTCCATCTTCATGTTGTACCTGTAATTTGTCAGCGCCCAGAATACTCCTATGACAGCTGCTGTAACGGAAGTTACGATGCCCATGAACATAAACGGGCTGGCCATTCCGCTGTTTGATTGCTGCTGGCTCCATATGGTGAACAGCACGCCGGCCGCCATTGGGATGACCATCGTCAGGGACGGTCCAACGGTGAACATCAGCGGCTGCCTGCGGCTCCTGGCCGGGTTCGGCGGCGCCTCTATCTCGATCGTCTCATCGTCCAGGGGCTCGATCTGGCGGGGAGAACGCTGATAATACCCGTCATCGGCATCAGCATCCGGCTGAGGTCCGCTTTCCGCATCCCGCACGAACGATTCCAGTCCTGTCAGCCTGACTGGCTCGAATGGACGGTTGACCGCGATAACGTTCCCCAGACAGATCAGTTTCAGTCCGATTATGTAGACCACATCACCGTAGTTCAGCCTGCAGCTTCCCGATATCCTTTTCCCGTTTACGAACGTGCCGTTCCGGCTGGAGTCGGTAAGCGTACAGATGCCGTCCGGACCTACATCCAGGACCGCATGATGTCCGGAAACAAGATTGCGGGTGTTGTACCGGACCATATTCCCGTCAGCGCTGCCTATAGTGATCTTCCCCTGTTTCAATACGTATTTGTCGAAATCCGAGTATCCTTTATAACTTTTTTCGACTATGAGGGAGAATCTCTCACGTGTCGGGCGGAGTTCGCAGCTTATCGTCAGGCCCGACTCAAGAGGAACGGTTTTCTTTGAATCGTTGCCTTTCAGGAACACGACGGCTTCATTCTCCAATATGCTCCAGTTGTTGTTCCAGACCTCGAAAGAGAGCGGAAAATCGGATGCGAACCCGGATATGTCTGAAGGAATTTCTATGGAAATTTTTCTATTGTTTATGCCTGGTGTAAAAATTTCATAAAAACTGTTTTTAAAATGTACTGAAATAATAAAACTCATCTGTTCTCCCCCGGTTCTATTCTAACTCCTCGGCATTGCATTGTCTGTTTAATTTACAGGGAAGTCAAAATGTGCAAAAGCCGGTCGATCAAACAAGTAATAAAGAAGGCGGCTCCGGATTGGATCGCCGCCCTGACATATCGCATCACTGAATTTTAATGCTTGCTCTTTCCTCATATTTGCGCTAAATGAACTCAATCTACCGTTTCATAGCTGTCAGGCGCCGCCTGGATGATCAGCGGCGCTTCAGTGCGGTATGCGGTACCGCACGGGGGCTGCGTGTATTAAGATTATTCCTTGACGCTGCCTATGTTGACAGTCACGAAATACTTCTGCAGGAACGGATACACGACCAGTATAGGCACGGTCGCAACCATGGTCATGGCAGCGCGCAATGAGTTCGGCGTGACCATGCTCGATTGCGCCTCCGACGACTTCTGCAGGTAGTCAGGCTGCTGGCTGGCACCCTGCTGCATCGAAGAAGAAATAATTTTCATCATCTCATACTGAAGTGTGCTCAAGCTTTGTTTCGTTGCGAATATATAAGAGTCGAACCATGAGTTCCATGCGCCAACTGCTACCCATAGGGCAACAGTGGCCAGTACCGGCATACACATCGGTATAATGATGTGAAAATACGTCTTCATTTCAGTAGCGCCGTCGATCTTGGCCGATTCCGTAAGTGATGGCGGCAGTGAGTTTATATATGTCCTGATGACTATGACATTGAACGCTCCTACCAATGCCGGCAATATATAGACCCAGAATTTGTTGATCAGACCGAGGTTCCGGTACAGGAAGTAAGTCGGTATCAAGCCCGCGTTGATATACATCGTCATCAGCATGAATATCGTAGTGAATCTTTTGAGGACGAAATCCCTGTGGCTCAATACAAATGCCAGGAGACCCGAGAAAAATACGTTCAGTATCGTTGTCAGCACCGTACGCGCTACTGATATCAAAAATGCATTGAACACTTTATCTGTCCTGAACACACTTTGATAGTTGTAAAAAGACCATTTTCTCGGCCACAGGTAGATCCCGCCCTTTATGGAATCCCTTGCATCGTTGAACGATACGGCCAGTGTATTCCACATCGGATACAGCATCACAATGATGATAAAAAGCATAAATAGCACGATTATCACATCGACAATTTTGTCACCAATTGACTTTCTCATCTCTATATACCTCCACGCCAAATAGGATCGCGATCTCGTTCACTTAAACGAGCCTTTCTTCGCCCAACCATCTGGAGACATTGTTGCACACTATCAGGATCACGGCACTGACCACGGTCTTGAACATGCCTGCCGCGGTACCGAAAGCAAAACCGCTGCCGGCGGTTCCGGCAAAGCCTTTTTTCAGTACGTAAATATCGATGGTTTCAGAAACATCCAGGACAAGTCCGTTAGAACCCAATATATACTGTATCTCAAACCCTGCATTGAGGATCCAGCCTGCGTTCATTATAAGAAGGACGATTATGGTCGACTTGATTCCGGGAAGCGTAATATGCCATATCCTTCCAAAACGTCCATAGCCATCGATAGCAGCAGCTTCATACAGACACGGGTCTATCGAAGTGATCGCCGCCAGGTATATGATACTGTTCCATCCCATTGATTTCCACACATTGGTAAAACCTACGATCCACCAGAAATACTCCGGTTTACCCAGGAAATGTATCTTATCTTTGATCAGCCCCATTGCCACCAGCAGATTATTGACGATCCCGTCTTCCATCGAAAGTATGGTCGAAACAAGTCCGCAGACGATTATCCACGAAAGGAAGTGGGGCATATATGATATGGTTTGCACGACACGCTTGAATCCAAATAACTGCTTGGGTATTTCATTCAAAAGAAGAGCAAAAACTATGGCAGTAACAAAGCCGAATACAAGATTTATCAGGCTCATTGCCAAAGTGTTCCGCAATACACGGTAAAAAGCAGGATCGGTGAACAGTTTCTGGAAATGCCTAAATCCGACCCATTCCTGTTCCCAGAAAGTCCGGTGAGGCTTATAGTTCTGGAATGCCATCGTAAGGCCCCACAACGGCATATAATTGAATATGAAGAAGTACACAAGGTAAGGAATCGTAATCAGCACAAGTTCTTTTTGCTTTACGACCTTTTGAAAAAAGGTGTTCTTAGGCTTTGCAGATATCGCTCTGCTTGTTGCAATATTGGTGGTTGCCATATGCTATCCCCCCGGCTATGAAACTCAACCAATTCTAAATTTTTCTTTTTTGCTGTATTACATCAGAAGAGGCGGCCGGCTTTGCGGTCGCCTCTTCTTCATCCAAAGAAGAGATGGATCAAGTTTTTACTTTTTGTAACGTGCCTTGATCTCTTTCTCGATCTCTGCTTCAAGTGTCGCACTGTCGACACTGTTATATCTTGCTGCATATTCAGCCCATGCTGCATCGAAGTTGTCAGACATGATCACGCCCGGCAGATAACGGTTCTGGAGGTCTGTGATCTCGTTGAATATAGCTTTTGTCGGGTTGTCTTCATCCATGGTGGAGAAGATGGACCATACTTCAGGATATCCTGCATATTCTGCCAGAGGCAGGAATTCCGACTTGTCGCTGAATCCATACTTGCCAAGGAATGCCTTGTCATAATCGGACATGCCTTCCAGCAACTCTTCCGGCTGGTTGCCTGCACCGCAAGCATTTCCGTCGGAGTAACGACCCTGCATCTTCGGGAACAGGTTGGCGAAGTTGATACCGGAGTTAGCCTTTACCCAGTCAGGATTGTTGAAGTTGTCTCTCTGTTCCTGAGTACGTCTGTAACGTCCGTTTTCAACATAGTAGTCTTCGCCTTCGATACCCCAGTAGCAGAGCTTCTGGATATCTTCGTTGAGCATGAAATCAAGGAACTCAAGAGCACGCTCGACGTCTTTGCACTTCACGCTGATGCCCATTCCGTTACCGCCTACGATACCTGCATCCTTATACCTGTTGTAAGAAGCGGGTGTTCCGTCAAGGCTGACACCGAGGGGTACGTATGTGCGTTCATACTTGCCTTCGGAAATCAGAACGTTTTCTGCGCTTCCAAAGTTCCACTGCTGGTCGAACATTGCCATAACACGGCCGGTGGATATGGTTGCCAGATAATCGTCATAGTTCCTTGAGAATGTCTCAGGATGGATCAGGCCTTTCTTGTACATTTCATTGAGTTTCTTATAGTAGGTCTTTGCATAATCTTTGTTCTGGTAGATCTCAACTTTAAGTGTATCCTGATGGACAACGACGTCACCTTCGTTACGTCCGCCGATCAGGTGCTGCGGCGCATTCTTCAGACAGAACGAACGCCAATCCTGTGAATGTACTTCAAATCCCAGTGTAGGCTGGCCGTCGATCGTCGGATGAGCCTTGAAGTAGCGCTCAAGCAGATCGAAGTATCCATCCAGCGAAGCCGGATATGAATAATTGTCCCATGCAAGCACGTCTTTCTGTGTCCAGAAAGCAGGGCCGTTGTAACCTGCCTGATATGCTGTGTCTTCTCCGTCGTTCAGCCAGTAGTTACGGCTCCAGATGTCCATGATGTAGATCTTGCCATCCGATGAAACGCTCTTAAGAACGTCCAGGAAGGGCTCATAGTGCTTCCAGAGGTTCGGGTATTTGGGAAGCAGATCGTCGAGTGCCACGAATGCACCTGCATTCAGGAACTGACCACGAGCCTGGCCGGGTCCGATGAGGTCGGGATAATCGCCGCCGGCGATCATGATACCGACTTTCTGTTCCATGTCACCTACGAGGTATTCGATGTCGATGGTGACACCTGTCTTTTCCCGGATATACTTGACGATCTTGTTGTCTGCCGGAGGAGCTTCGCCCGGGTCAGCCTGGAACATCGTGAACGTGATCGGCTGAACAGGCTTGCTGCCTGAATCGGCGGGTTTGTCACCGTCTCCCGAAGAAGTAGAAGGTGTGGTGGTGCTGCTGCACGGATCAGCCGGTGTATCTCCGCCCTGGCCCGACCTTGTGCATGCTGTTATGACGCTTAATACCATAACAACAACCAATAGCAGCGCGAGTAATTTTGCTTTTTTCATTATTTGATCCCCTTTCTTTTTTATTTTGGGTTTTAAAAAACAAAATTATCCAAATCCCTGGCACAACCTATCGACTGCAGTATTATGAAAATGATGCCTAATGAATCCCAAGTAGTTCCACAGAACTATGAATCTTAAAATATCTGTGCTTCAGATTTATGTATTGTCAAGACTTCAGTATTAACTGCTACGCCACAATTATATAATACAATTTCGCATTTGTCTATAACTTAGAAAAAATTTCTCAACTAATATTACAAAGTGGTTGAACGTTCTACCTGGTGCCCATGAGTACTGCATTCCAGGACATTTTTTCTTCATTTTCCAGGAACCTTACGACATCCTCTTCAGTGATCGGCCTGCTGATCAGGAACCCCTGCACTTTATCACAACCGTGCTCTTTAAGATACTGAAGCTGGGTTTCCTTCTCGACCCCTTCGGCAACAGTACAGTGTCCCAGTTTATGCGCAACTGAGATGATATCGCTGGTTATTGACCTGTCCAGGTCCGTATCCAGTTTGTCTATGAAATATTTGTCTATCTTCATGCAATCGACATGCAGTTCCCTCTGCCTTGCCAGGGAAGAATAGCCGGTGCCGAAGTCGTCTATGGCAATATGGAACCCTGACTTTTTCAACTTACCAATAATACTGTTGATGTGATTGAAATCAGAAGCAAAGACCGACTCCGTGATCTCGATAACGACATGATCCGGGTCGATATGCATATTGCCCGCCGGTTCCAGCAGCCTGTTCACAAAATCGGGATCCAGCAGCTGTATGACCGAAATATTGACTGAAATGCAGATCTCCTCGTACCCGAGCTCCCTAAGCCTGTTGAGGAACCGGAATGCTTTGACGATCACGATCTCGCCGACCGGAAGGATGAGTTTTGTTTTTCAGCAATCGGAATGAATTCCATGGGCGACACAGGGCCGAGCTTTTCCGACCTCAGTCTGCTCAGGACTTCGAAGCTTTGCACCGAATAACTTTTAAGATCTACGATCGGCTGGTACAGCAATAGCAGTTCGTCATTCGTCCGGCTGCCTGACGCGATCGCGCTGAGAGCCTCGACGATGTCCCTTTCACGGTTGACGAGATCTTCCAGTTCTTCATCGTAATAACAGACCTGAAAGTCATTTTCAAACAGGCCGACATACCTTTCGGAGGCTATCAGGAGCCTTCTCATCAGGAGTTCGACGTCGGTCACGTCTTCACCATGCCCGATCTCAAGGATCCCGATCCCGCCGCCTGTTCTTTCCGTAGCGAACACCGACCTTAAGGTCTTCACGATGGCATTGGCGAATTCAGCGATTTCGCTCCTGTCGTCGTAATCGGATATATAAAATGCAAAGCGGTTTTCACGTGCGTGGCACAGCAGGCGCTTGTCTGTACAGTACCGGCTGAGAGCCTCGGCCGCTTTTTTTACCAGGTTCTGGCTGTAATGGAACCCGTAATTGGATGCTTTCACCTGGAGAGTATCCAGGTTGATGCCGATCAGCGCTTTTTTGGAGTCCCTCTTCATCCTGATATCATTTTCGAGCAGAGACACGAGATACTCGCGGTTATGCAGCCCTGTCCACCTGTCGTGCTCATTGTTGTATTTCAGAGTGCCCTCTGCCGCTTTCCGGTCGGATATGTCAAGAACAATCCCTTCCAGCGCCTCAACCTTCCCGTCATCGTCATATATGCCCTGCCCCATTTCAAGGACCCACTTTTTCTCGCCTGCGGCGGTAATGATCTCGTACTCGTATTTGAACGGATGCCTTGCCGCGAGGATCCGTTTCCATTCGTCCCGCAGGGCTTCGCGGTATTCAGGGGAGATTATGTCATTATAGGACAGGTCCCTGTTGTACAGCAGGCTCTCCGGCGGGTAACCCGTAAGCTTGTAGCAGCCCTCGGAAACTTACTGCATCGTCCATTCCTCATCAGTAAAGCACCTGTACGCCAGACCCGGCAGGTTTGCAAGAAGTACCGACTTGCTGCGTTCACTCTCATCCAGGGCTTTTTCCATCTCTTTGCGCGCAGTGATGTCCTGCACCAGGCAGATATGCTTATATTGCCGCTCATTAGGCAGATCGAGCGGGGCTACGACCATATGCACCCAGACGATGGAACCGTCCGGCCTGATATACCGTTTATCCATCGAATACATCCTGATCTCGCCCGCCCGGAGCTTCCTGAAATTCTCCATGTCTTCTTCCAGGTCGTCCGGATGCGTGATCTTTGGCCATCCCGAGCTCATGAGTTCTTCCCTGGTCATTCCCGTTATCTGCTCAAATGTCGAGTTGACCTTTACAATGACATCGGCAGAGGGATCCGAATCACAACCCTGTGAAACAGCTATACCGATGGGGGCCTGTTCGAAAATCAGGTCCAGGGAATGCGACTTTTCGTCAAGCTGCTGTACGAGGGCACGCTGGGCGCACAACAAGGCTGCATGCACATCGACCCTGGCTTTCAGCAGATCCATGCAGATCGGCCTGTGTATGCAGTCAACCGCGCCAAGCTTCAGACAACTGACCTCTTTTTGCGGTTCATCTCTTTCGGAATGCCGTACATTTTCAACACTTCTCCAGAGCAAAAAACCACTTTCCTGTTAACGAGGTCTATTTCCCAGCTTCCCATCCTGGCTATGCGCTCGGCTTCGATAAGGCTTTTGTAGCTTTTCTCCAGGGATTCGAGCAGGATCTTCTTCTCCGTAATGTCCTGCGCCGTTCCGAAAACGCCGGTAACCTCGCCATCTTCGTTAAAAATGGGCTCCGCGTTGCCTTCAACATGCTTTACGGTCCCGTCCTTCGATATGATCCTCAATTCGGCCGAGCAGGATCGCCCCAGCATGAGCCAGTCCATCGCATTCTGCACTTTGCCCTGGTCTTCCGGATGTATCAGCCTCACGGCATCTTCATAACTGGCGACCTCCGTGCGGTCAAAACCATAGATACTCAGCAATTCGTCAGTGCAATACAGTTTGTTTTTTACTGCGTCGTATTTCCAACTGCCTACTCCCGCTACCTTCTGCAGCTTGATGAGATTGTCGCCGATCTCCCTGAGGCTGTTTTCCCTCAGCTTCTGCTCGGTGATATCCTGG
>JAAZKL010000163.1 GCA_012799845.1 Clostridiaceae bacterium | reverse complement strand
GGGTATGATAAACTAATAAGCAATGAGACTGTTTGGCGGGTATGATCGGAGTAGTTATCCTGTCCGTAAAAATCTCCGGAGGAGAATTGCGGTAACCACCCCTATCATCTCCGTGAGAGTTGATGCTTGCGGCGGCGGTAAAACAACCATATTGATTCAGGTAACCGCTCCCCCGTCTGCGAGAGGTGGTGCTGGTTAACAATGCCGGCGTCGCAAAGAACTTCAGGTAACCGCCCCCATGTACGTGAGAGGTGATGCAGGTTATGATCAAAAAGGAAACACTGAAAATATCGGGCATGTCCTGTGCGGCATGCTCTGCCAGGGTCGAGAAAGTGCTGGGCAGGATGGATGGAGTGTACAGTGCAGTTGTGAATCTTGCTTCGGAAAAGGCTTCTGTCGAATATGACAGTTCGAAAATAAAGGTATCCGACATAATAAAGGCCGTCGACAGCATCGGGTATAAGGCGGAGCGGGCAGATGAGATCAGCTCTGACAGGGAGAAGGAGCAGAGAGAAAAGGAAATCAGGCGCCTGAGGCTGGAGCTCGTGATTTCTGCTGTGCTTACCGCTCCGTTGCTGTTTTCAATGCTGCTGATGGTGACCGGTATAGACATACCATTTTTCCACAATGAGTATTTCCAGCTCATTATCGCAACTCCGGTCCAGTTCATCATAGGTTTCAGGTTCTACAGGAATGCGTACCATGCACTGAGATCCAGGAGCGCCAATATGGACGTGCTGATTGCGATGGGCACGACCGCTTCGTATTTCTTCAGTATTTACAATGCTTTCTTTGCCGGGCATGGGCATGAGATGAAAGAGCTGTATTTTGAAACGAGTGCCGTGATCATCACACTGATACTGCTGGGGAAATATCTCGAGGCCGTGGCAAAGGGCAGGACTTCAGAAGCCATTAAGAAGCTGATGGGCCTGCAGGCGAAAACTGCGAGGGTCGTCAGGGACGGGGAGGAAGAGGATATCCCGGTGGAGCAAGTTGTGCCGGGGGATGTCATTATTGTGAGGCCGGGAGAAAAGATCCCTGTTGACGGGAAGATCCTCGAAGGCAACTCCGCCGTAGACGAATCCATGCTTACCGGCGAGAGCATCCCCGTTGAGAAAAAGGCCGGCGATTTCGTTGTCGGTGCGACCATCAACAGGTTCGGTACTTTCAGGTTTGAAGCGACACGAGTCGGGAAAGACACTGTGCTTTCGCAGATCATCAGAATGGTGGAGGAGGCGCAGGGTTCCCGGGCGCCGATACAGAAGATCGCAGATAAGGTTTCTGGTGTTTTTGTTCCGGCCGTACTCGGGATCGCACTTGTGACATTCCTGGCGTGGTATCTGATTTCAGGAGATTTCGCGCAAGCTGTCGTGAGTGCCGTGTCTGTGCTCGTTATTGCCTGCCCGTGTGCGCTGGGGCTTGCGACGCCGACGGCGATAATGGTAGGCACCGGCAGGGGGGCTGAAAACGGGATACTGATAAAGGGCGGGGAGCACCTTGAAATGATGTGCAGGCTGAACGCAGTAGTGCTTGACAAAACAGGGACCGTCACCAAGGGCCAGCCCGAGGTGACAGACGTGATCCCCCTTGGCAATATGGAACGCGGCTATGTTCTTCGCCTGGCAGCCGTAGCCGAGAAGAATTCTGAGCACCCGTTGGGCGAAGCCATTTATGAATATGGCATAAAAGAAGCAAATACCATACCGGATGCCGAGCAGTTCGGTGCGATTCCCGGCAAGGGTGTCCGGGCTGTCGTTGACGAAAGGGAAATATACATCGGCACCCGTATGCTGATGCAGGAAACAGGCATTGATACGGAGCCTGCGGAAGCGGTGATCGCCGGACTGGAGGATGAGGGAAAGACG
>JAAZKL010000162.1 GCA_012799845.1 Clostridiaceae bacterium | reverse complement strand
GTCTTCCTCCAGGACCGTCTGCCGGGCCTTTTTGCCGCACCCGCCCAGCAGTACTGAAAGAAGCAGTATCAAAAGTAAAAGCATGCTCGTCTTCCTGGACCATTTTCTTCCGTAAAACAGTTTCATATCACAACTCCACAAAATACATTTCGTTTCCGTAAATCTCCCGTACCAGTTCCACTTCCCGCATCTTACAGGTAAAAAGCAGTATCTGCCTGCTTCTGTGCTCGCTATATAAGTATTTTAACGCAAGTTCGGTCCTTTTGTCATCAAACTGTGAGAAAACTTCATCCATGACCAGCGGCAGGCTTTCTCCGCCTGATGTCAGTATACCGGCAGTCGCCAGCCTAAGGGCAAGGTACATCTGATCCGCTGTGCCGCTGCTGAGTGCCGAAACGCTCCTGACATCCCCTTCCTGCGGATCGGACGCCTTCAGCAGAAGCCTGTCGTCTCCCCGGAGGTCGGTATATCTTCCTCCGGTAAGTCCGGATATTATAACGCTCATGCGGCTGTTCAGTTCCGGCGCGTTGTTCAGCCGGATCTTCTCCGCTGCCTCGGCAAGCACTTCGCTGGCCAACTTCAGTGCCTTTCCCGTTTCTTCGAGCCTGGCGATCTTTTCCTTCACTGCAGCGATTTCTTCCTCCACACGCTGTAACTTGTCAACTTCCCCTTTATCATCGTCAAGCTGGCCTTCGCAATATTTCTCCCTCAGTGCCGCATCAAGAATCTGCCGGCGCAGGCATTCCGTTTCGGTCTTCCATTCTTTCTCAAGCCAGCCCGTATCAGAATCATATATCAGCACATCAAGCTCGCCCTTCGAAAAGGATCCGGGCAGGGGGATATCCATGCCGGCAGCTTCATCAAGTCCATCCTGGAGCTGCTGACTCAGCCTTTCGAGATTTGACCGCACACCGTCCAGGGCTGCCCTTACATCTGAAATGCACTCGGCTTTTATGCCGCACATCACTGAAACTCCCGAAAGCAGGTTGCGCTTCACCGATTTGAGCGCGGCCAGCTTTTCACCGGCATCACCTGAAGTCACAATGTCCCCCGGTGCGGTACCTTCCCCTGCTGTACCGTCTTTATCTGCACCATCCCTGGCTGCCGTACCATTTAAACCAGCCGCATCCTTCCCCCCTGGTCCGACCGTCTTTTCATCTGCATCGAAGTTTTTTCGCTCAGCCAGCATGTCCCTGGTCAGCTTCACAGCAGTCAAAACACATACGGGCATCACAGCAGCATAAACATACGGCGGTATCGGGACCATGCCGGATATGCTCCCGACAGGAGCAAGCAAAAGCACCCCTGATATAAGCGCCGCAACAGCACATAATGCCAGCAGGGAAATCCTGAGGACAGTCCTGACCGGCATCGGCTTTCCCGACAGAGGCCGGTCCGGTATCGACTTTCCCGGCAGGATTCGGTCCGGATCTGCATTGCCTTGTTCCGGCTGTAGGATAGCTCCCCCGGGCGCGTCATGGGAATACAGCTTCGCAAGGGCCGTCTCGATCTCCCCGAGCTGCTTCGCTGTTTCGCTGAGCCGGGCTTCTCTCTTCATGCCCTCATCTATTTTCTTTCTTGTCTCAATAAGCTCTCCGATCTTTACAAGCAGTTGTTCCTGTGTCTCAAAATGTCTTATTCTATCTTTTATCTCTGAAAGCTCCCGCATCAACTTTTCTTTCTCCTTCTGCCTGCCCGCGAGAGTTCCGTGTTCCGACTCAAGCCTTCTCAATTCCGATTGCAGCCTGTCAAGGGGCTGTACCCTGGATCTCTCCGTTCCAACCCTGTTTTTGAGGGCATCTATCAGCGCAGCTTCCGCTCTCTGGAATGTCAGTCCGTCAATGTCCGGATCGTCTACATTCACAAGCCTTGCTGCCAGTACGGATGAGCCCGTGCTGTCGAGCCTCACCCCCATCTGCCTGATGAAGACAGTGTTTTCGAATGTAACCTCGTCCAGCCCCAGGTGCGTTTCTCCGACCATCGGCTGCCTGTCCCTGCTAAAGTTGAAGGAAGAGGTTATATCGTTATATGCGGTGTCATATACAACAACGGAATTCCGGGAGAAATCGCGCTCTATCCTGTAAGATGCACCTGCGTCCAAAGTATATGCGACAGCGCCTCCATACGGCTCTCCATCCCAGGGCATGAACCTCTTCTGCGGAGAGGGAAGGCCCGATACGGACCTTTTACCTCCCTTCAGGCCATAGAACATCGCCCGGATGAATGACTGCATCGTCGATTTCCCGGCTTCATTCGCACCGAAGACCACGTTCATTCCTTTTCCGAATGATAACACACGGTTTTTCAGTTTGCCGAATCCCTTGATCTCGATACTGTCTATATGCATACTTTCCCCTCATCTATAGCCTCCAGGCCGTAATAAAGCGCTTTCATCACGAGTGCTTCAGCCTCTTCGCCACGGGCCAGGGACGCCCTCTCCAGCATCTTCCTGGTGAACAGGCCCCTCAGTCCCCTCTCGCGTGAAATTGCTTCCAGGTCGTAATCCGGCCGGGTCCTGTCTGTTATCTTCAGGTAGAATGCAATCTCTTTCAGCCGGTCAAAGATCTCTTCAGTATCGATCTGTACACCCGACGGCAGCCGCCCGGTGAGCGTGATCCTGAAAAGATCGGAGTTTTGTCCCGCCGCATCCATTTCAGCAGCGATCACATCCGTTGCCTGTCCGCTGCTCAGGCAGCCGCTGACATCGGCTGTCAGGCTTGTACAGCGCCTGGCGCATACTGTTATGAATTCAGCGTGAACAGATGCTTTCCCGCCCGGTTCCTTCACGATTTCCGTGATGAACGCCCCGTGATCTCCCGGTTCATCGAAGCCCAACGGTTCAGGGCTTCCTGCGTTATAAAATATCCCCCGCGCTCCGCCGGCCGTTATCCTTGAATGGAAGTGGCCCAGCGCGCAGTAATCGAAGCCTTTTTCTTCGACATATACACTCGATACCGGCTGGAAAGCATCCGGATCGAACGGCATGTCCAGCGTGCCGTGATGCATGAGGATGTTTATAAAATCCGGGGACGTCGGTCCGTGGTCCAAACCGGCGTATACCCTTGTGTTCGTCTCCGGATGCATGAAAATATCGCCGCTCTCAAGAATATGTACATTAGGCGGCCATCGGTATTCCGAATAGTATGAGCCTGGCAGGATCGGGTCATGATTCCCGGGGATGATCAGCACAGGCGTGCCCGGCAGCCTGGCTAACTGGCTGCATATATAGTGGATCGAGCTTTTTCCGGTATAACCGTGCTCATAGAGATCGCCGCATACAAGCACCAGGTCGGCCTTCTCGCTGATGGCCAGATCCATAAGCCGCGCCAGTACATTCTTCAGGTCGAGCCGTCTTTGGGACGGCCTGCCCTCCATATCTGAAAGCGATGTGAAAGGAGCGTCCATATGCAGATCCCCGAACTGCAGCATCCTGACTCTCATCCGGACTCACCTCTCACGTTTCCATGCTCACCTTTCATGACCCCACACCCTCATCTTTTGCCTGGATATTGCTCATGCTCTTTTAGCTGGATATTACTCACATCTTCACACCCGCGGTCTAAGCCTCGATCACGGCGAAGGCGATTGCATGGCCGCCGCTGTGCGACAGGCTTATATCGATGGACTTAGCCCCCAGATCCCTGTAGATCTCCAGCGCTCTATACTTCAGGACGACTTCCGGCTTGCCTTTCTCATCGTTCCTTATCTCGATATCTTTCCATCCTGTCCCGTCTGAGAGCCCGGTGCCCAGCGCCTTCAGAACGGCTTCCTTGGCAGCGAACCTGGCGGCATAGCTCTCGTATTTGGCCCGGTTCCTGCTTTCACAATACTCGATCTCGCATTCTGTGAAAACCCTGTTCCTGAAGCTTTCCAGTTCTTCCAGGGACCTTTTGATCCTGTCTGTTTCTATGATATCAACACCGCACCTTATTGCCATGTCGTTCTCTTCACAGCTCCTTTTCCAGTTTTCTGGCATCCTCCGGCACCAATGTTTCCTAACGATAAAATATCACAGTTTCCCGGACAATTAAAGCGAAAAAGGGGGCGGGAATGATTTGTCCGTTTTCCCGTCCCCTCCAACTTCATCTGGTCATTACTCTTCTGCCCGGCTGTTTTACAGCTGCCTGCCGTAATATGCCCCGTTATTCCTGCACTTGCCCGGCATTACCGCATCCGCTTCACCATCTCACAGGCGGAGCCTGCTTCTGCGCCTCTCATCCAGCACGGCATCCAGCGCCTCCGCTTCATTCACCGCAGTTTCAAGCTGCTCGAGCATATCCTCGCTTTCTATGCTGGACATGATCTGGTGCTTGAACATGTTCACCGTGCTCTCCATATAATCCAGTCTTGCGCTGATCCTTTCCAGGTCCTTCTTCTCGTTTTTCATCCTTTCGATGAGCCTTGTGTCCATCTCGATGATTTTCCGGATGTCGTCAGCCATCCGGGCATCCCTGGCAAAGCTGAGCTTCCTGTTGTTCGCATTGATCCTCGCAGAAATGGCGCCGACATCCACGCTGCTCAATTCGCGGTTTCTGATACAAAAGTTGTTCAACAGTTTCAGGTAGGCGATCACCAGGTTCAGCGTCTGCTCAACGATCTTCTCCTTCAGGTAACTGTGTTCTCCGTTTGAATATGAGGCAAATATGTCGTTCTTATCTTCCATCACTTTTCTGAGCCTGAGGAGGTAGGTATGGTTTGTGTTCCTCTTTGCCTCTCCGGACAGCCGGTTAGCCAGTCGGTTCAGTTCGCGGATCTTCCTGAACTTTTCCTTCTGGTTGAACTCGTTCTGAAATTTCCTGTTTAAGAGGGTCTGTATCACAAAAACAATATAGACAGCCAGGCTTCCGGCCAAGGTCAGACCGGCCGGCCAGGCAATGCCAATAAGCGCAGGCAGCGCCGACGGACTGCCCAGCAGCGACAGCAGTGTAAAAACAGCAACCAGTACGCCTATATTCCTTAATTTCAACAACGCGCTAAGAACCATCCTGGCCCGCATAGGTACAACCACCATTCCCGTTTATATAACACATGCATCCCGGCCGACAACGAATATACATCCCCTGATGGCGCATACTCATCCGGGAGCCGATACTATCCTGAGCATATAATATGTAAATTGCCTGCGGCTACCGGGACACCTTGTTATCCGCCCTGGTCTCCGCCTTTTCCTTGACTTCGAATCCCTCTTCGCTTGACAACATCGCTTCGGCCCTTGCCAATGCCCTTTCTCTTGCCGAGTTCATGTCAAGTCTCTTCAGCTTTATGTCCAGGTTGCCTTCATTGAGCGATTCCATGGCATTTGCACGGGCAGTTTTCCTGTTGACCATTTCCCTTGCCCTTTCCATGCTTTCATTCACCGTGTTGACGCTGCTGCTCCTGGAAGTATATTTGGCATTGACCGCATTGATATTTTCCCTGAGCTGGGCCATCTTCGCCTGTGACTTCAGCGTCTTGAGTTCGTTCAGCTTGGAATTCATTTCGGACTCGAATATCCTGTAGTCCTCCCTGATCCTTGATACCTCTGCCATTGCCGCCTCGTAGGTTGCCTTGTGCGTTTCGTAGGTCGTCTGGTACTCTTCCTCCTGCATCAGCAGTTCCACGAGAAGCTCCTTGTCACCCTGCTTCTGGGCGCCTTCGACCCTCGCCCTTACTGCAGCCAGGTTCTTCTCAGCATTTTTCATTTCGATTTTTATCAGTTCAGCATTGGTCTGAATTTCAAGTATCTGTTGTTCGGCTTCTTTTCTTGCCTTTTCGATCTGATTCTTTATGTCCTCAAACAAAAGCTCCGGATTGCTCTCCTCGATACCCCCGAGAAGTCTGCTGAAAAATCCTCTGATCAAAGCGCCGAGTCTGCTGAAAAAGCCCATGATTCTTACCTCCCTGTTATTTTTTTAGTGCATTTCCAAGTTATCCATATACTAAATGTATAATAAATAGTGCCCGATGTAAAGTGAAATAAACCGTCTGGCGGGGGTATTTGCCAAACTGCCCGCCGGGGTATTTGCCATCTGCCTGCAGTGTCTCACCTGTCCTCCGCGTTCCTGTTGTCCAGCAGGCTCTTGTATTTGTCAGGAAGCAGGTCCTTGTCGTCACACTCTTCTATGGCGAGCATGGTCATGAACTGTACCTGCTGGGTGCTGGGCCGGCATCTTTTTATTGCCTCGGAAATAATCTCTTCGGTGAGGACAGTACCTTCAATGTCGTCCTCGTTGGCCAGTTCATACGCCTTCCTGACAACTGTTTCGATCTCTGCCCCGGTGTAATTTTCCGTTTCTTCGGCAAAGGCCGAGAAATCCTCCACATCCGTTTCGAATTTGTACTTGCTGATGATGATTTTGAATATCTCAGCCCTTTCCCTGGCATCAGGCAGCAGTATAGGTATCTTCTTGTCGAACCTTCCGGCTCTCTTCAGCGCCGGATCCATCAGGTCCGGCCTGTTGGTTGCCGCGATGAAAATAACTTTTCCCCTGTTATTTGTATTACCGGTAAACTGCAAAAATTCGCTGAATATGTTCCTGCTGACGCCGCTGTCCCCGCTGTCGCCTCTCCTGAATGCCGTGTCGATCTCGTCCACGAACACTATGACCGGGTGCTGCGACTGTGCTCCGAGCAGGCATTTTTTGAAATTCTTCTCGCTTTCGCCGACGTACTGGCCCAGTATCCTGGACATGTCTATCTTCACGCAGTTGAAACCGCTGGCCTTGGCAAGTGCATATACCAGCAGCGTCTTGCCTGTCCCGGACGGCCCGCAGAGGAGTATTCCCATCGGGACGCGCCTCAGATCGCCCTTCCTGATGGGGTAGACTACGTTTTTGAGCAGATAGTCCTTGGCTTTGTCCATGCCGCCTATATCCTCGAAGCCTATCTCGGGATAGATGAACTCCAGTACGTCTCCGTATTCCTTCTGGAGCACGGAATGCTTTTTTTCCTTGATGAAATCAAAGCTGACCGGGATGCCCTCCGCTTCCGATTTCAGCTTTATATCCTTTATCGACTTCTTGCTTAGCCCGGAAGACAGCTGGGCGAATTCGTCAGCGGTGATGTCGGCCTTTACCTCGCTGTCCTTCAGCAGGTATTCTATATACTCCCTACGCTGTTCTTCGTCGGGCAGGCCTACGAATATGGGTTCTATCCTGTATGATGACTTCAGCACCTCCCTGCTGACGTCGGCAAGGTTGTCGGCCAGCATCATGATGCAGCTTCCCACGGATGATATCCTGGGGCTGACGGACCATTCACATATCCATATCAGCGCTATCCTTTCCTCAAGCGTCATGCTGGCGATATCCCCGGACGGGATTATCTTCTCGACATGGTCGATGAAAAGCGCCATCTTTGTGTTCTTCAGAGCCTTATCTATGAAGGGGAAGATCTTTGACGGCATAGCATTCACCAGGTTGGCCGCTTCATTGGACGTGATGATGTTGAACTCCTTTTCCATGCCCGCATCCAGGAATGTCAGCCCTCTGGAAATGTCGTAGAACGCGACTATCCCGAAGTTCCTCTGCCTGATAAATTCCTCATAGATGTATCTGTCCATATACCTGTAGTTGTCCACTAGATCACGGACATTGAAGTAAAACAGGAATTCATGCGAAATACCTGACTTGTATTTGCTTAAAAAACTGTCATACCAGAATTCGCCGTATGACACCGCAACCCCTCCGTTTCCATTCCCGGATGCCGTACCGTTCCCTGCCGAACAGGCGGTTTTCCGCTGCCGGCTGTGCCTGGCCCTTATTTCACGATGCAAACAATTATACGATGGAAAATTTCAAATGTTTGATAATAGTTTATTTTTAGTGCATCAACTGCAAACAATACTGTCAGAAACAACTATTGCAAGGGGGATGTTTATGGAAGAAGTATTCATGGTCCCGTCAATAACCTGCAGTGTCTGCTCCAGCCGCATAAGCAGTGAACTGGGGCGCCTCGAGGGCGTTACCGGCGTCGATATCGACCTGAAAACCCAGTCGGTAAAGGTTTCATATGACCCTGGCATGCGCAGACCCGAGGATTTCAGGAAAAAGATCGCAGAGCTCGGCTACGAGGTAATGGAGTGACTCACTCCACTGCCTCGCCTTATTTACGCTTCGCTGTGTTTTTTCTTCAGCGACCTGATGATCGATTCTTCTTGGTTCTTTATATGACGCTGGGCCGCTCTCATCGCGGTTTCCGGATCCCCTGAAATTATTGCCTCGTATATCTCAGTATGTTCCCTTATCAGTTCCCTGGAACTGCTGTAATCCTTAATGTATACGACCCTGAACCTCTGGACCTGTTCCCTGAGGTTGTTGGAGATCTGTATTAGCTTGTCGTTCCCCGATGATCTGTAAATGACATCGTGGAATTCCACATCCTTTTTTATCGATCCCTGCAGGTTTTCTTTCTCCACGCAGTTGATGAACTGGTCGAGGATGTGTCTCAGTTCCTTTTTTCCGTCCTCGCCGATATGTTTTGCAGACAGCGAGGTCGCAAGGCCGTCAAGTGTCGCGCGGACCTCCAGCACATCCATTATGTCCTTGACCGAAAGTTCCGCAACATGCGCTCCTTTCCTCGGGAGCATCTCCACAAGCCCTTCCAGTTCCAGTTTTCTTATCGCTTCCCTCACCGGCGTCCTGCTGACACCCATCTTTTCCGCAAGCTGCACTTCCATGAGCCTTTGTCCTGGTTTAAGCTCTCCGGCGATGATGGCTTCTCTCAGGGTATCGAAAATCACATCCCTCAGGGGTTTATAGTCGTTCAGATTGACCTTTGACAGCTTTCCTGCCATAGCTGCACACCTCCTTTGCCTCCGCGTTTTTCCGCAATCCCATTTCAGACTGTCCTGGCGATGAAACACTCCCATTCCCGGTGTGCTGAGAGCTTTGCATATGCCTCCTGAGCTTTCTCCGGACCGGCGAACAGTCCAAAGACGGACGGTCCGCTCCCGCTCATCAGGCATGCCTCTGCACCTGCTTGCGCCATTCGGCTCTTTGCATAACTGATGATCTCATACCTGCGCATCGTTACAAGTTCCAAAACATTCTTCATATTCAGCGATGCCGCTTTCAGATCCCTGTTTGCCAGCGCTTCGGTCAACTTTTCAGTGTCGGGCCTGTCATGTTCCGTTACCTGTGACAGGTCAAGCTGGCTGTATACCCAGGGCGTGGATACCTTTATATGCGGCTTCACGATCACAACGTCAATCCCGCTGAGATCCGGCAGAGGAGTAAGGATCTCGCCTATGCCTTCCGCCAGCCTGGTCCCGCCCTCGATGCAGTACGGCACATCGGCTCCGATCTGCAGCCCCAGCCGTTTCAGTTCGCCTGTGTCCAGACCCAGGGCGTACAATTCATTGATGCCTTTCAAAACTGCCGCCGCATCCGTGCTTCCGCCTGCCAGGCCGGCAGCCGCCGGGATCCTTTTTATGATCCTTATCCGAAGCCCGCCTGCCAGGTTATACTGTCCAAACATCAGCTCCGCGGCTCTCCATGCCGTATTCGTCCTGTCACATGGCACCGCATCCGTATCGCATTCCAGTCGTATACCTGCTTCTCCGGCTGACTCAAGGCATACGGTATCATGAAGAGAGACCGTCTGCATTATCATTCTGAGTTCGTGGTAACCATCTTCCCTTCTGCGGATGACATCAAGGGAAAGGTTGATTTTCGCATAAGCAGGTATCTCAATGTAAGACATCATTACCTCGGCATATACAGTTTAATGTATATTATATACAAAAAACATCGCCAATACAATAAAAAGTGCCGGGCACAACATGGTCCCGACACGTCGGAAAGTCGCTTTCTGCCGCCGGGCTGACTGCTGGGCCCGGCTTGATACCCGGATTTATTACAGCTTCCTGGTGATGATTATCTGGCTTCCGGGAACGATCTGCCCGGTATCATACAGATCGTTGTTTTTCAGGATCTCATCGATCGTCGTATAATTTCTCTTTGCTATTTCCCACAAAGTGTCTCCCGGCTGTGCAAAACAGATAGTTATACCCGGCCTGGACGCAGCTCTTTTTTCATCCAGGGGCTGCTCGGCAGCCTTCACTATCACCGGCACGGAGAGCTGTTTGCATGCCTTTGTTTTCAGACCTATTACGAGGCGCACCTCTACTTCCCTGGATGAAACCAGGCTGTAGCTGTAGTGCTCTATATCCATTTCCACATCATGGGCCATGCCCGTTCTGGCTCCCTTCACCTCTATTGCCTGCCTGAAGGGAATTTCCCGGTAAGTGCAGAATACAGGCTGCCCCTCGTTGGAAGCCAGGTACAGCACATTGCAGACAGCCACACCTTCTACCACGACCCGGTCGTCTGCGATCTCGCCAGCCGACAGGGAAAGTTTGCCCAATACATTGAACAGCTCAAAAATGTCCGGGGCATCTTCGTCTATCTCGATGTTTTCCCTGAGCGTCAGCTGGCTTTCATTTTCGGAAACCAGTTCGTCAAGTATCAGTTCTTCCTTTTCGATGCTTACTCTCGAATATGGACTGTACGCATCTTCGACCATCTCTATTTCTTTCTTTCCATAACATTGTGCATATACGTCCAGCATCACGTCACAATTCAGGCGCCTCAGCTCGCCATCCCCGTCCTCTTCCGCTTCGAAGAAGGCTTCTTCCAAATCGATGTCCAGGCTGCTGCTGCATGTCTCGTCAACACCCGGTATGTCGAGCATCCGTGTGAACGGTATCTCATGCTCCATGAATTGTATGCTGCGGTATTCATTATCAGCGATGTATAATGTGGATATGTTCAGGTTTCCCCGGACGATGACCTTGTCATCCCCTGCCCTGTATTCCCTGCCGGTGATCTTTACGTCATTTCTCAGTATTTCGTATATCGCTGGTTTGCCCACCGGTATATCGAGTGTTTCGCTGATCCGGCAATCCGCCTGGCAGTCCCCCAGGTATGTATTTGCAATTACTGTTTTCCTCAGGACCTGGATCCCGTCCGATCCCTCAAAACCTTTTGTTATGTACTGGTCGATCTGCTCCGTTACTTTTCCGGAAAGGCTGATGATCGCTTTCACATTGACTTTTCTGCTGTTCAGGATCTCATACTCCAGGTGCTCTATATCGCATTTGACCCTGGACTGCATTCCCTGTCTGGCACCAGGCATCTCCATCGCATACTGGAACGATGCTGTGGATGTTATACTCTTCACAGGCTGTTCAGGATCTTCTGAAACATAAAGTATCTTGTATCTGACCGAACCGCTAACAAGCACCCGTTCCGCTGCAGTATCAGCCCCGCTGATCCAGGCATCTCCGTCCAGCAGCAATATGTTCGCAATATCCGGCTTTGTATCAGGCACTATGATATCGTTTTCGACTATGGTCTGTGTGGAATCCTCGCCAATCGTTCTATTGATCCTAATGGGCTCACCAACCAGTTCCAGAGACATTTGAAATCCTCCCCCCGCATGACTGTACACGTTTATCCTCTCTAAATGTATATTGACAGGACCTTTCAAATATTACTGGAAAATAGACAGGATGCCGGCAGCTCTTCGGAACAAAAACACCCTTCGCCGGACGACTGCATCAAAAAAGCCCGATCATACGATCGAGCTTGTTCAGGCTTTTATTTGCTGTTTGTACCGATCAGCTCACCAGGATCTCTTTATCATCTTTGAAAATCACGAGTTCCACTGCCTTGGTAAGTATATCCGTATAGCTGTAGGATACTCTTCTCGTCATCTCATACTCATTCTCAAACTTGATAACGAAGATGCTGGGATACGAATTTTCTATTATGCCCTCTTTGATAAAAGCCTTCTTCCTGCCCTTATTGGCTTTAAGCCGTACCCGTTTGCCTATGCAGGTTTCAATGTTCTTCTTTATTTGAAAAAGGTCGCTCTTCTCAGCCATCTTATCACCTCGTCTTCTGTTTTATAAATTATATCACAAACAACATAGCTTGTCAAAAAAAAGTATATATTATAACAAGGGAAATTTAATAATGTCAAGTACTTTTCGCAAAATCCTGAATTTTATCCGGTTTTGCAATGGTTTTTGTCATGTATTTCCAACGGTTGTCGCGTGACATTCCTCTACCGTAGAGGAATACTTCCCTGTAAGAGGTGTGTCACCGTACCCTTCATACGCGTGACATTCCTCTGCCATAAAGGAATGCCCCCTGCTGAGGAGTGTCACCGTACCTCTTTCAATACGGCTCGACCGGAAATCCTTCCCTGTATTTTCCCCTTGTTTGTATGCCGCCTATACCAGTCTTCCCCGTTATAGTATTATTTATTACATCCTCTGCTTCCAGAACTGTGTCAATGCTCGCAAAAGCGATTTTCTGGCACACTCTGACCGGATCGAGGGCGTGTATGAGATCTCTGAACGGGGCGCTGGCGAAATTTGCTCCTGCTTTTATTATTTCATTGTACATCGACTGGCATGCGCCGGCAAAAATCACAAGACTGTCCATGTCGGAGTTGAACCGCCTTGCTTCCTTCACGGCTTCGATGAAGTACTTTGATGTCCTGTATGATGAAAGATTCGTGTAGCTGTCCTGTCCCTTTATGAAGCCGTCGTGACCGGTCAGCACAAGAATATCGGGGCGATGTTCTGAAAGCAACGGGAATACTTTTGCCGGCTGATCCTTTTCCGGAACATATTCGCCGACCACATCGATCCCGAGTTTTTTATACTCTGCGATGCAATGCTCGAGGTAATCCTTGTCTCCGTCCAAATGCAGTACATTTCCCGGCCTTTTTATCTTCCCGACCTCATCATTTGAGGTATCTCTATAATATACTTTTTTTCGCCACCCTCTGCTCCTCGGCATATAATAGCGGTAATATCTCATATTGTTCACCCTGTCCGCCGCGGTCAATTCCGCCTCACGCCAGCATCTGTCCCTGTATTCCCTGACTTTTACCTCAGGCTGGACCTCCAGATCAGATTCGGGAGCATCGGCCTCTATCCTGTAGCTGATACCCTTGAGCGTAAGTATCCTTTCGCCGTCCCTTTCCGATATGTCCACTACCTTAAAAAACACGTCACATCCATAGGATTTTCTTGCGACAATGTCGCCGATCTTTATTTCGCTCATTTGCTCACCTGCCATCCCATGCGTCATTGTGCAGTGATCTGCCACACGGCTGTTCTCACCGGTCTCCTGGTTCATAATATGTGAACCGGGTCCGATATGTTAAATGCAACATTTCATTGTTTACTGTTGTTTTTGGGCAAACGTGAGGGGTATAATATTGTGCAGTAATTCTTTGCATGAAAGGTAGGAAATAATGCTCACAGATATAGAAATAGCTCAGAAGTGCAAAATGAAGCACATAACGGAAGTAGCCGCCGCACTGGACATCAATGGCGATGACCTGGAACTGTACGGTAATTATAAGGCCAAGCTTTCGGGCAGCCTCTGGCAGAGAGTGAAAGACAACAAAGACGGCAAACTGATCCTGGTTACAGCAATAAACCCGACGCCGGCAGGCGAAGGGAAAACCACTATCACGGTCGGCCTCGGCCAGGCCCTGTCAGCCATGGGCAAAAAAGCTGTCATCTGCCTGAGAGAACCGTCCCTGGGGCCTGTCATGGGCGTAAAGGGCGGAGCAGCAGGCGGCGGATATGCACAGATAATGCCGATGGAGGACATCAACCTGCACTTCACCGGCGATATACATGCTGTAACTGCTGCGAACAATCTGCTCTCCGCCATAATAGACAACCATATACATCAAGGGAATGTACTTCAGATAGATCCGAGGCAGATCGTCTGGAAAAGGGCAATGGATATGAACGACAGGTCTCTCAGGAACATAGTAGTGGGGCTGGGCGGAAAGCCGAACGGCACTCCCAGGGAAGACGGCTTCGTAATAACCGCAGCCTCGGAGATCATGGCCATACTGTGCCTTGCAGACGACATTACTGATTTGAAAAACCGGCTCGGGAGAATAATAATTGGTTATGACTATTCAGGAGTGCCGGTAACTGTCTCCCAACTAAGGGCAGAAGGAGCCATGGCGCTGCTGCTTAAGGACGCGATAAAGCCTAATATCGTCCAGACCCTGGAACATTCTCCGGCGCTGATGCATGGCGGTCCATTCGCCAATATTGCCCACGGCTGCAACAGCATAAAGGCAACAAAACTGGCACTGAAACTGGCTGATTATGTCGTCACAGAGGCCGGTTTCGGAGCGGACCTGGGCGCTGAGAAGTTCTTTGATATCATATGCAGGTTCGCGGGCTTTGAGCCTGCCGCCGCCGTACTCGTGACAACTGTACGGGCGCTCAAATACAATGGCGGCGCGACCAGGGAAAATCTTGCCTCCGAGGATCTTGCGGCCCTCGATCGCGGATTCCCGAACCTGGAAAAGCATGTCGAAAACCTTAGGAAATTTGGTGTGCCGGTACTTGTGGCAATAAACCATTTCGGTACGGATACCACGGCAGAGTTGGAATATATCAGGGAAAGATGCGAAAAACTGAACGTGCCCGCAGCAATTTCACAGGTCTACACCAGGGGCAGCGAAGGTGGCCGGGAACTGGCGGAAAAGCTGCTGGATCTGCTGGACACAGTTCCTTCGCAATTCAGGCTTTTGTACGATGTGGAGGCCCCTGTGAAGGAAAAGATAGAAACGATCGCAAAAGAGATATACGGTGCCCGGAACGTAGTTTACTCTGCAGCCGCAGACAAAATGGCAAGAAAGCTGAGTGAATTGCAGCTGGATGGCCTGCCCGTCTGCATGGCGAAAACGCAGTATTCCCTTTCCGACAATCCTCGTATGCTCGGGAGACCTGAGAATTTTGAAATAAACGTGCGTGAAATCAGAGTGTCAGCCGGAGCCGGCTTTATAGTGGCTCTCACCGGCGACATAATGACAATGCCCGGACTGCCTAAAGTTCCAGCTGCCGGACAGATAGACATCAGGGAAGACGGCAGCATAACAGGTCTGTTCTGAGGAATTATAGACAGGAAATTGACTGGGTAATCGTTATAGGTTGACTATACCGAAAATCCTTTTGCAGGTGGTGTTATCTGCATCCTGCAGATGATATTGTCCTGTATCATGCAGTTGGTGATGTCCTGCCTCCTGCAGGCGATATTATCCTGTATCATGCAGTTGGCGATGTCTTGCCTACTGCAGGATACAGAAATGTTTTGAAACATGATTTATGGAACTTTCACAGGAATACCCTGTCGTATGCCTTCAGGAATGCTTCAAGAGGTTCCATTTCCACTATGACTTCTTCCAGCCTGCCCATATAAATCTTTTCTGACCAACTGCGCCTGCTGTTGTAATAGCGGTTCACGACCCTCCAGAACTTCTGCGGGAATTCAAGCATGATCCTCATTATTTCAAGCTCTTCACAGCAAAGGGGCGATATTTTGCTGTAAGTTCCTGTTATCAGTTCTGCTTTTGAAATGTCCCAGCCGGATCTCCGCATTTTCCGCCTGATAAGGTTTGCAACATCATACGCCCTCAGCTCATAGCAACAATAATCAAAATTGGTGACTGTAACCTTATCGCCGTCCAGTAATATGTTATGGTGGGTATAATCATGGTGGCAGAATGATCTCTCCCTCCTGGTCCTGTCTGCCAGCTCATTGTAGGCCGACTCGGCCAGGCGGTGCAATGCATTTTCACCCATGCTGATGAAATGGTCGGCATATTTGAGAAACACGTGATCGAACCGGCTCTTCCCTTTCCGTGCCTGCTTCTTCATTTTTTTGATATCATTAAGACGCCTGGAAAAATAAGTCGGCAGTTTTCCCAGTTCATCCCGCATCTTGCTTCCTTCGGGGGCGCCATACCCGGCTGAGGCCCGGTGCAGTGCCGCCAATGCCACAGCGGCCGTTTTCACGTCTTCGTCATCGTCAAAGCAGCTCTCACGTCCGTCAATGAAATCCGTCATGACATACCAGCAACCATTGCAGCAAAAGCCAGGCTCTCCGGACAGTGTGACCAGGTACCTGTCAACGCCGGCAAAGCCGTTTTCCGCCAGATGCTCTTTGGCTCCGTGCACGAATTTGAGCCTTTCAGGTGAATACAATAATCTCTTTACAAGCTTCTTCCCGCTATCTGTAACTGCAACATATGCGTCTTTGTACGGGAATATATTCCTCACATCGAGCCCGAAGCACTGTACTATTTCTTTATCCAACCCCTGCATGGCTCCCCCCTCCGTCCGATCCCGGCTGCATCTTGAATAGCAGGATTTTATTGAAAGTCCATTGAGAGTCACTCCTGGATATTTGTCGAGAGTCGCTCCGGATGTCTGTCAAGAGTCACTCCTGGATATTTGTCGAGAGTCGCTCCGGATGTCTGTCAAGAGTCGCCCTGGACATCTGTCAGGAGTCACTCCGGAAGCCCACAGGAAGTCACTCTGGGACAGTATGGCTTCGCATCCTGCTGCATAAGCAGTTCAATGAATTATATGCGGCCGGAGGTTTTAATAGAAGGCAGCGTTTATGTACATGGCTGCGTTTATGTACATGGCTGCGTTTATGTGCATGGCAACATTTGTGTGCATGACAGCGATTATGTGCATGGCTGCGTTTGCGCTTATGCCCGCTGAAAATTATTTCCCTGGGAAATCAGACCTGAGTGTACAAAATTCGGATTGTTGCAGTAAAAATTCGCAGGATTATTGAATTGTGTCAATAGAAAGATAACATAATATAGGATAATATGGCATTATGGCAACCACAACTATGAGGATATGTTCATATATTATTGCAACAATCAAAATTTTGTACACCCAGGTCCGCATATTTCTGGTTACATCACATGTCTCTGGTTGTGCCCACATATTTCTTGCTATGCCCGTACATTTTCGGTTGTATCCTTCTGGTCATGTCTTTCTGGTTATATCCTCATATTTTCCAGGATGCCAGCACCTTTCCCAGGGAACAAACACCATTCCCAGGGTGCCAACACCTTTCCCAGGAAGCCGGCTCCTTTCCCAGGGTGCCAACACCATTTCCAGGGTGCCAGCACCTCTCCCAAGGCGCTGGTACCTTCCCCAGGGTG
>JAAZKL010000020.1 GCA_012799845.1 Clostridiaceae bacterium | reverse complement strand
TCATTCTGCTTGATGAGTCTTTCTATCAGGGATAATGTTGTTTTATCCGCTACGCCATGGGGCTCGATTTCGTAATACTTCTGGAGCTGGATCAGGGCTGATTCGGTAATAGGCCCGAAATGGCCGGTGGGTTTGACCTTCATATATCCTAATGTATTCAGATCCTCCTGGAGCTTTCTAACCTCGTTGCCGGTCGAACCCTGCTTCAGGCCGGCAGGCTTTGGCTTCTCAGTCTTGCTGAGCAGTTGATCCAGTTTTGCGTGTGTCAGGGTGGCAACGACGCCGGTGGTGGGTATGTTGTATTTCTTCTGAAACTTCTTGACTGCTGCGAGTGTTATCTCACCGAAATATCCCGTGGGCTCAGTATTGAAAAAGCCCAGTTTTTTCAGGTTTTTCTGCAGCGTTTTGACCGCTTCGCTCTTCATGCCTTTCCTCAGCACGGGTTTTGACGCTGCGAAAGCAACTGCTGAAGAGGCTAGGAATGAAAGCAGCAGTATTATACATATCAATACTTTTAGCTGTTTGTGTTTCTTCATGACTGCGACCCCCAGGGACAACTGATGCATTCCTGTTTATCAGCGGTATTTTTGCAGTATTTCTGCAATTTCTTATGTTATATATCAATATTACCATATTTTTGACGGTTTTGGAACAGCTAATTTGCGAGAAGCCGCGACAGATGAGGGCTGGCGATCATAGAATATCGAAAAACGTTTAAAACTTTAACGATTTGTTCATAATTTTACTGTGCATCCTGTGATATAAATTTAAAAGGTTTGTCCTTGCGGACAGCCTTTTAAACAACGGATCGTTGAAAATGGATGGAGCTGAGATGAAAAAATTCGATAAAAAAGCACTGATGATCCCGATGGTGCTCATTACAACAGTAATCGTCGTAGTGATGCTGATTCGATCGACGAAGGCGTTCGAGGTCTTTCTTGATGACAAGCCCATTGGCGTTGTGGAAAGCCAATCCGCTTTCATGGATCTGGTGGAGAGAATAAAATTAAGCGCTGAAAGCCGCTATGGGACAGAAATGCTCGTTGCCAGCAGGATCGACTATAAGGAAGTTTACCTGCCGGACAGCAACAGGATCATCGATGCGGCTTCCGAAAACCTGGTATCGCAGGTGAAGGAAAGCGTACAGCTTGAGGCCAGGGTGTTCGCGATCAATGTTGGCGGAAGGGACATTGCCTGGCTTCGCGACAAAGATTCTGCCGAACAGGTGCTGGAAAGGCTCAAAGCGCCTTACAAGCAGAATGCAGGGTTTAGTGTCGTTGTTGACTTTGCTGAAAATGTCAGTATCAAGGAGAGGATCGTTCCGAACGATAAACTGGCGGAGCTTCGGAAGCCGGATGATGTATATAGCAGTATCGTGCAGGAAAATGAGACCATAAAGAAATATGTGGTGCAAAAAGGCGACACGGTAAGCGAAATCGCGCAAAAGCTGGGTGTCAGCATAAAAGATATCAAAAAGGCAAATCCCGGCCTTAATGTTGACAGGATCTCCATTGGGCAGGAACTGAACCTCTCCGTGCCAAGATACGTGATCAATGTCAGGCAGAACAAAACCATGGTTTATGAGGATGCTG
>JAAZKL010000161.1 GCA_012799845.1 Clostridiaceae bacterium | reverse complement strand
CCCGTCGGACCGATGAATATGAATGAGCCGATCGGTCTGCGCGGATCCTTCAGTCCCGAGCGTGCACGAAGCACAGCCCCGGCTACGGCTTCCACCGCTTCATCCTGCCCGACCACGCGCCTGTGGAGTATCTCTCCCAGGTTGAGCAACTTGTCCCGTTCGCTCTCCACAAGCTTAGTTACAGGTATGCCGGTCCACCTGGATACGATCTCCGCGATTTCCTCCTCTGTCACTTCTTCCTTGAGCAATCGCTTTTTCCCGGTCGCCTTTTGCTTTTCCTTCTCGGCCTGCAGCTGCCTTTCGAGTTCAGGCAGCCGGCCGTGCTTGAGCACAGCAAGTTCATCCAGGTCATACCTGCGCTCGGCTTCCTCTATCAGTCGTTTCGTCTCCTCTATCTGCTGCTTCAGTTCCTTCTCCCTGACGAGCGCGCTCTTTTCACTCTCCCACTGCGCCTTTGCCAGGTCTGACTGTTCCTTCAGCGCCGCTATCTCCTTTTCGAGCACGGCCAGCCTTTCAAGCGAGTTTCTGTCAGTCTCCTTTTTCAACGCCTGCCTCTCGATCTCAAGCTGCATGATCCTCCTGCTGATCTCGTCCAGTTCGGCAGGCATGCTGTCTATTTCGGTACGTATCATGGCAGCGGCCTCATCCATCAGGTCGATGGCCTTGTCAGGAAGGAAACGGTCGCTGATGTAGCGGTTCGACAGCACGGCGCATGCAATTATCGCATTATCGGTTATCCTCACTCCATGGTGTATCTCAAATCTCTCCTTCAGCCCCCTGAGGATCGATATCGTATCCTCGACATCCGGTTGCTCCACCAGCACCGGCTGGAATCTCCTCTCAAGCGCCGCATCCTTTTCGATGTATTTCCTGTATTCATCCAGGGTGGTCGCCCCTATACAGCGGAGTTCTCCCCTGGCAAGCATCGGTTTGAGCATGTTCCCCGCATCCATGGCGCCTTCGGCCTTCCCTGCCCCGACTATGTTGTGAAGTTCGTCTATGAACATGATGATCCTGCCCTCGGACTTCTCGACTTCCTTCAGGACCGCCTTGAGCCTCTCCTCGAATTCGCCCCTGTATTTCGCCCCTGCTATCAGCGAACCCATATCAAGTGCAAAAATCGTTTTATCCTTCAGCCCCTCAGGCACATCGCCCTTCAGGATCCTCTGCGCAAGCCCTTCGACTACCGCCGTTTTGCCGACGCCAGGTTCGCCGATCAGGACGGGATTGTTTTTTGTCCTCCTGGACAGGATCCTGATGACACGCCTGATTTCCGAATCCCTGCCAATAACAGGGTCCAGCTTTCCTTTGCGCGCCATGTCCACCAGGTCCCTGCCAAACCTGGCCAGTGCTTCATATGTTTCCTCCGGATTCTTTGATGTGATCCGCTGATTGCTCCTGACCTTTCCGAGCGCTGACAGGAAATTCTCCCTGCTGATCCCGTTCCTCCTGAAAATATCAGTCGAAGGCGTGCCTCTTTCCTTCAGCAGCGCCAGGTATATATGTTCAACTCCGGCGTATTCATCCTTGAACCTGTCTGCCTCATCGGCAGCCTGAAGCAATATCTGGTTCAGCCTTCTGGTTGCGTACAACCCGGACGCGCTCGTGCCGTATACTGCGGGAAGCTTATCCAGTTCTTTCTGCACGTCCCTGGCAAGGAGTCCTGTGTCGATGCCCATATAGCTGATCAGTTTGGGTATCAGCCCGTCCTCCTGGGTCAGAAGCGCCATATGCAGATGCTCGCCGTCCACCTGCTGGTGGTTCATCCTCAATGCTATTTCCTGCGCAGTCCCGATGGCCTGCTGCGCCTTTTCTGTAAATTTATCCATATCCATGGTCATTGCCCTCCCATGAAAGAAATGATTTTCACTGCCTTTACTGTATCCTGCTCATATCTGGCCTCCGGTCCCGGCCAGTTTCTCATAGAGTTCCAGTTGTTCCCCACTCAGCCGCGGCGGATTGACGATGGCGACCCTGAGGAAGAGGTCGCCTCTCCTGCCGGACTTGTCCCTGTAGCCTCTTCCTGCGACCCTGATTTTGCTGTCCGTCTGCACACCGGAAGGTATCCTGACTGAAATTCTGCCATCCAGCGTATTGAAAGGCTTTTCGGCGCCCAGCGCGGCATCCCAGGGATAAAGCTGAAGCCTTGCTTCCAGGTCCAGGTCTTTGAGTTCGAATACGGTATCCCTCCTGAATTCCACGCGCAGATACAGATCTCCCCTGGGTCCGCCGTTGATCCCCGGTTCCCCCTGTCCCGCAAGCTTGATTTTCTCGCCCTGCCTTATGCCTGCCGGGATCTTCAGCGAGATCCTCTTTTCACCATCGACGCCCCTCAGGCTTATCAACTTTTCGGCACCGCTGAAACCCTCTGCTATGGAAATTTCCAGCACCGATTCCTTATCCGCGCCCTTCATTTTCATGCTGCGGCTGAAGCGGCTGCCGGTCCTGTTCCTTTTCCCGAACAGGCTGTCATCGCCGAAAGTGCCGAAGGGTCCGCCGCCTCCGAAAATCCAGTCAAAAAAGTCGCTGAATCCGCTCCCGGACGATCTGAACTCATAACGCATCCCGTCTCCGAAGCCAAACTGGGACGGATCGAAATCAGCCCCATGATAAAACTGTCCCTGGCTGCCGAACTGGTCGTACTTCTTCCTTTTTTCCGGGTCCCCAAGCACCTCGTATGCTTCGTTGATCTCTTTGAACTTTTCCTCTGCGGCCTTGTCTCCGGGATGTGTGTCCGGATGGTATTTCTTCGCCAGCTTTCTGTATGCTTTCTTGATCTCATCCACTGACGCGTTTTTGCCGACCCCGAGGATCTCGTAATAATCCCTGTATTTCATACAACCACCTTCCGAAACCGGCACAGCACTAATATACCATTACTTCTTCGGCCGACACGCCAAACTATGTGCTGACTTTGACTTTCTTTGACCTATTTATTATTATACACATGCCAGAAAAAAATGCAAGTAAAAATTAAAAAGCAGCCTCTATTCACGCCGCTTTTTATCATGCTGGATCATCGCTTTTAACATCGCTTTGTGCCTTGAAATATCGATTTGCCGCAACAGTTCTGCTGCTCCGGGCGGATCACCGGCGTTGCTGCTGCCGGATCAGTCAGCCGGAGGGATTATCAGTTCCTGCCCTACGAATATTTTGTTCGGATCTTCGATTTCGTTTGCTTCCATGATGAGCTTATATTTGCTCTCGTCACCATAGAACTTCTTTGCTATCACCATCAGCATGTCGCCTGCTTTGACGGTATACTTGGTGCCTTCCGGCCCTATCGTATTGCTTCCGGTTCCGCTTCCGGTCCCTGTCTGGCCTTCATCGCCGTCATCATCATTGTCATCGGCGCCTGTATCATCGTTGCCGTTCGTCGCGTCCGCCGGGGTCGTATCCGATCTGCCCGGAATTTCGTCAGCGTCGGAAAGATCGTCCCTATCGGTATCACTGCCGCCGGCGGTCTGGTCCTGGTCTACCACGGTATCCCTCGCCTGCGGGCTGAACAGCTTCCACAGCCTGTAACCTCCCAATATCACCGCCGCAGCCAGTACCACAAGTACCAGGACGGCTGCTATCTTGCCGACATCCACCGGCATCTGCCGTTTGCGTGCCGCCACATTCCCGTACCGCGGCTGTACCCTGATGGAAGGCGTCCTGGGCGGCCCTGGTCTGACCTCATCATCATCATAACCATACTGTTCGCCTGCCTCCTCTATCCTGATCACCAGCGCCGATATCGCTTCGTCGGGCTCTTTCTTCAGGGCTTCAGTCACAAGCTCTCCTGCGGCCTTGTCGGGCTCTGCCTCCGAGGCGAGTATGTCATATATCGTATCCTCATCCACAAAGTCTGAAAGTCCTGTGCTGCAGATCAGATATGTGGTCCCTGGCCTGAGAGGATGAATATCGGACTTTTTGACGGTAGTACTTCCCTCCTCCATGGCAGCTTTCTGCTGCTTCGTGAGGATCTCCGCCTGCTCATCGCTGATAATGCCCATTTTAAGCAGTCTCTCAGCCCTTTTGTAGTCGTTGACGAAAAGTTTGAATGTTTCCCCTTCAAGCTTATATATCCTGTAGCTTCCAAGGCTGACAGCCGCTATATTCCCCTCTTCTATCAGAATGCCGGAAAAAGAAGGCCTCTTGTCACCGAAATCATTATCCCCCAACGAAAGACTATGTATCAGGTTGCTCGCCTGTTCCACACACTGAACCAGGTCATCCAGCTTGACATTTATGCCCTTTGAACTTGCCAACGCTTTCTGGTGGAATTTTTTCAAATCGCTGATAAGGGAAACACCGGATTCATCATCCTCCATATTTCCGGACAGGGCAAAAAAGAATCTGGTGTCGACCATTTCAAGTGATACCTGCGCGTAATCCGCCGCGCTGGGATGGATAAATCTGCCATTGGCATATATCCTGTCATTGTTGACCGTGTAAGACGTGCCTGCGTGTGTGACAGCGGAGAATGATACCTTTACGGCATTTCCCATACATATACCTCCTTGTCTTCAGTAGGAATGAACGTCGCAAGAAGCCATAATAACCTCAATAACATAATACCACAATAAGAAAACGTATTCAATAAATGTAATTCATACATAACGACGTTATTTGAGGTAAATTTGTTCCAGACGATTTTATTTTTTTACACTAATGCCGAAAAAGCTACACACGCCTTTTTGAAATCAGGAGCCCGGATATCTTGACTCCGCTGCCGGTCTTGGAAAGTTCGACGGTAAAGTCGTCCTCAGGACCTGAAAAATGGCAGCATGTGTCATATGGTTCGGCAGGCACCAGCTTCCCTTTCCCTATATTCCTCGATAAAGCCGGCATAACGTTCTTGCCGATATAATCCTTAAAAGCCGGCAGGCTGGGATCGTCCAGTCCTACGAGGCCCGAAAACGGCGGTATCATCACCATCGAATACGCTTTTTCATAATCACGCAGCCAGATCGCTTTTAGAAAACCTACTGCCGTATTGTAGCTTGCATACGGCATATCGACATTGCGGGCACGCGCGCTGTAACAGCTTCCGTCCCACTTGTACACAGAGCTCTCCCTGACATGATAGCAGGCTTCCTCCGACGATATCACCTCATGCCCGTCCTGTGTACCGTATTCGACAACGATCTCTGCGGTGCCGTCACCTTCTGTATCACCGACTTCTATACTGCCATGGAAGAAAGTCCTTCCGCTGTGCCAGGCCTGGTATGGAACAGTCCCGTTCCAGTCGATCACAGTGATATCTATGTCATGGCTATGCCCAAATGTCCTCGATATCACGACCTCTTTCCGTCCGTCGCCGTCAGTGTCCGCAGCGGCGGCATTGTCGATGACCCCGGCCTGCTCATATCCATGCGGCGGCTCCCTGAGCACGAACCATTCATGTCCGATGCCGCGGTCCCTGTCGGACCTGACGATCATAACAGCAGAATCCGGGGGAAAAGGAGCAAACCTGGTGACACCGATCACAGCCTCCTTCTCTCCGTCGCCATCGAAGTCCTCAAAAAAAATAAAGTCCACCACTGCGCCTTCCGGCAGCTGCGACTTCACATATTCGGACAGCCGGAGAGACCTGCCGGCTCTCCTCTTTTTTATGCCACTGGGCTTGTCGGCATTATTGCCCGCGGGCTTATCGACATTACCTGTTTTTTCCCTTCCCATATCAATCTCACCGGTCCAGTCAGGCATCATTGGCGGCCATCGTGTGTCTGTCTTATAAATTGGCTGCCATTATCAATATATTCAACTGTGCTGCTCACTGAAACCTGCCCGGATTTATTTAAGTTCACCGGCAAGACTCATACTCCGTGTCCCGCTTCAGGCACGGCAGGCAGTCAGGCAGAGATGGTTCGGTCACAGAACGCTCAAACCCCTAAGTTCATAAAACACAAGGTACCTTTGCCCGACCGGTTTCCTGCGGATATCGGTGTTGTACGCATAGCTCCATTCCGCCAGAACAGATGTGCCTCCGCTGATCTCCCCCCTGAACCTTCCGCGGATGACAGCGCCGTATCTCATAAGTTCACTGATCTCGTCCGGTGTGAGGAACCTGCCGTCGCCCGTCATCTGCGTGCCCCCGTCTGCCGGGACGATGACGGTCACATCCTTCCTCCCGTATGTCACAAGATTCCAAAGGTCTTTGTCCACTGCCTCGATAACGAGCCTTTGACTGTTTATATCAAGAACACCGCTTTTTTCAGCAATAAAATAAGGATAGTATATGACGATCCCTTTTTCGCCGTATTCCCTGAGCAACTCCATGCCCCTGGCCTGTGCTTCTTCAGAGTCCACGCCCACAGCCCTTGGCAGGTTCAGGTCGTTTCCCGCGGCAGTGGCGACCCTTATCGTCCAGAGCAGCTCTTTGTCCAGCACAGTATCACTGGTAAAAGTATCCCATGGCACAGACGGGACGTTCAATGCCTTCAGTTCAAAAAAACCCATGTATTTGTTCATGCTGATCCTCCGGGATAAATATGCGGTGCGGTCATTCCGGCCCGGGCGGGTCATTTCGGTCCGGACGGGCCTTTCCGGCCTGAATCTGTCATTCCTCTTGAATGAGTCACTGCGGCCTGGATCGGTCACTCCAGCCTGAAGTAGTCAAAAATGACCCCGACATCGATCCCGCCTATTTTTTTCCGGGCAAATCTCCTGTACAGGTCCCTGTGTCCATCAACCAGGTTGCCCGATGTGATCCCATGCTTTATTGAAAGGTAAGCCTCCATGTATGCCGCGAACTTGTCGCAGAATTCGATTATGCTTCCGTCCACAGGCGAGAATTCGTCGTAATTATAGAGTTCATTGATTTTTTCCGTGCTCATCTTTATGGTCTTGCCGTCAAGCACGATCCTGCATGAAAACTCATCATCGGT
>JAAZKL010000002.1 GCA_012799845.1 Clostridiaceae bacterium | reverse complement strand
TATGCGGAAATGCCCATCGTCATCGACGGCAATGTCCCCGTCGTTATCGACACAAGGCCCGGTATCAACGAAGAACAGATCCTCTATCAATATGACAATGTGATACTGATCACCCGTGATAAAATGATCCAGAAGAGTTATCTGAAACGGGAAGAATTATCATGGAGTATGTATGGTAATATGACAATGAACCGGGAAAGCCTCGTGCGGATAGTCCCGATGCTGAAGTCTACATTTGTGGTGGTTTTCGTAATATTCGTCTTTATATTCACCCTGTTATTCATCGCGGGGAAATTTATCAGCGCGCTGATCGTGAGCCTTATAGGCCTGGCAACCAATTCGGCCAGGAATACTAATCTTACATACCGCAACATATTCAAGATCAGTGTTTACTCCATGACGCTGCCGCTGATAGCCGGTACGATACTGGACATACTTCATGTCAACGTACCTTACATGTGGGTCCTGTACTATGTCGCCAGCGGTATTTACGTTGTCGGAGCGATCAACAACATAAGGCGTGAGCTTGACGCCATGTACAGCAGTTTTGACGGTTTTGGCGGTCCCGGCGGTTATGGCGGCCCCGGCGGTTTTGGCGGCACTGGCGGCCCCGGCGGCTTCGGTGACTCCGGCGGATCCGGCAATGACGATTTTAAGGAAGAAGAGAATGGCTATGAGCCTGATAATAACGGAAATTCAGGTGATCAGAACAACGACTCCTGGCACGGATGAATCCGGGGATCCGGGTGATAAGAGCAACGACTCCTGGCACGGATGAATCCGGAGATCCGGGTGATAAGAGCAACGACTCCTGGCACGGATGAATCCGGGGATCCGGGTGATCCTGTCAACCAGGTCAGTTCATCAGGACAGATCGTGATATATGCAGAGACTGCGCCGAAGGTTAAGATCTTCAGCGCAGTCTCTTTTATTTTGCATGAAAAGCCGAATTTTAGAGAAGCTATATAACAAAGATGCATTCCACGCATGGAATTGCGCATGCTGTGCAGCAGTCTGCACATACAACGCTGCGGTTTTTACATGTAACGCGTTGGTCCGCGAATGCGGCACATAATCCTGCACTTTCCTCACATGCTGGTCATCCGCCCGGGAAGCAGGCAAATTCTGCCGGTATACGGCATCACTATATAAAGGATTAGCTTTACATATGGAAGATAATGCTTTAGATACAACATAGATAATACATTACATACAACAGATAATACTTTACATACAGCCTGTTAAATTTTGCGGACTATTATATTTTACGGACTATTATATTTTTCGGAGGAACATATGGGCAAAAACGACGAAAACAGCATAAAGTTCAGCGATATGTCGACGTCTCTATGGATCGATACCACCGGCGGTACAAATTACGGAGCCCTGGAGGATGACATTGACGTAGATGCGGTGATCGTAGGCGCCGGCATCACCGGCCTTACAACGGCCTTCCTGCTTCGCGGGCATGGCCTGAAAGTTGCAGTGATCGACGCCAACCGCATCGCGAAAGGCGTATCGGCGCATACGACTGCCAAGATCACATCCCAGCATACGCTCAAATACAACAAAATGATAAAGGCTGTAGGAGAAGAAAAGTCAAGGCAGTATGCGCAGGCCAATCAGGCCGCCATTGACCTGATAGAAAACACGATCCGCGAAAACAACATAGACTGCGACTTCAAAAGGGTCTCAGCCTACGTGTTCGCCCAGGACAGGAACAGTTTACAAAAGCTTGAGGACGAGACGGAATCGGCTCTCAGGCTTGGCCTGCCCGCCGTGTATAAGGAAACGCTCGATCTCCCCTTTGGAGTTGAAGGAGCGATGGAGTTCTCAAACCAGGCATACTTCCATCCCCGGAAATACCTTCTGGCATTGGCACAGCTTATCGAGGACGAAGACTGCAGAATATATGAAAACACACGGGCGGTCGATATCAGGGAGGGCGGCACTCATGCAGTTATAACGGACAATGGCAGAAAAATCAGGGCAAAGTACGTAGTCCAGGCGACGCGTTATCCATTTTATGATAAACCGGGCCTTTACTTTGCCAGGGTCTATCCCCAGCGCACATACCTTATGAGTCTCAGCATCCGGGGCAGTTTTCCTGAAGGAATGTATATCAACGCCGAAGAGCCGACAAGGACTCTTCGCTCCCATACCGGCAGGGACTTCTCGATGGTGCTGGTGGGAGGTGAAAACCACAAGACGGGGCACGGCAAGGACCTGCACAACCATTACGAGATCATAAGGGATTTTGCAAAGCCCATGTTCGACATAGAAAGCATACCATACAGATGGTCAGCCCAGGGCTATACCGCAATGGATGGGATACCCTTCATAGGGCCCATGACATCAGGCAGGGAAAACATATTCATAGCGACAGGCTATGATAAATGGGGCATCACAAACGGCACTGCGGCGGCCATGATCATCTCTGACCTGATCATAAAAGGCGAAAGCCCGTGGGAGGAAGTTTACAGCCCGTCCCGCTTCACTCCCGCCGCATCTGCAAAGAACTTCATAAAGGAAAACGTCGATGTCGCAGTCAGCCTGATATCCGGAAAGCTGAACATCCCTGACGAAACCGCCAGGGTCGAAAAGGGAAATGCGGAGATAACCGAAGTGGACGGCTATAAGGTCGGCGTTTACCGCGACAACGACGGAAAACTCCACTATGTCAGCACGACATGTACCCACTTGGGATGCGAACTCAAGTGGAATTCGGCGGAGTCGTCATGGGACTGTCCTTGCCATGGCTCCAGGTTCACATACACCGGTGAGATAATAGAAGGTCCTGCTCTTGAATCGATTAAGCCACTGGAAAGCGGCCTCGGCGAATGAGCCGGGAATCAGTCTGTATCCGGCGGTTTGTGATCTTAATGCATTGTATAGATACTCAAATCCAGTTAAGGCCGTGCGGATGCCAGATCATACATTGGAATTACCGAAGCTGAACCGGGCGAATGGCCAATCGCCCGGCACCTTCTCACCGTGCATCCGTGTCAGTTCATGATCTCGCTTTGCACAAGCAGCTTCCGGCTCAGGAACATGAACATCAGCGAGCAGAGCAGATTGACCAGGATCATCGCCCCCATTATCAGCGCGCTGCCCTCGATCCCCGACACCACGCTCAAAACTATGGCGATAACGCCTCCCGGTATTGCTGCCGCCATAACGAACAGCATCCGCATAAACATGAGCAGCACGGTATTCGTCATATGCCCCATGATCCTGTATGTGAAAACGCTTGCCGAGGTAAAAAGCAAAGCATATGCCGCGAGCAGGAGTAAACAGATCACGGTCTCCTGCAAACCGGCTCCGAGTAAAGCAGCGGCTGCCACAACCACGACAGATTCCGCCAGCACATTTTTGACGATGCTGGGCAGCACTGCATAAATCAGTTTCCTGAACGGACTTTCAGGGATAAGGTATATATATGGCTTCTTAAACTCAGAATTCCAGCTGTCGGTAGCCGTATTGACGATCATCGAAAAAACTATCATCGTATATACGAACGTGAATTCCATTTTGGCTGCCAGCCCTATCGCCAGGTAAATGACGCCGTTGATGAGATCCTTGAAAGTCAGCATCGGTCTCCTTTTTTTTATCTCGAGAAACTGCCTGGACATTATGGCCGCTGCGCCTTCCCTGAAGCTGCTTTTGGCCGAACGTACCTTTCCAAGGGTCAGACCCTGCGCATCGTATCCATTGCTCTTAAGGGTATCAACCACCTTCTGCAGCCGTATGGAGTCAAGCTGAGCCTTTTCGAAGAAATCCACGTCCTGCGAGTAATATATCCTGGCTAAAACGACCGCCGATACGGCCAGGAGCAGCGTCCCGGGAATGAATCCGTTGATGTAGTGATCATTCAGTAAAGCAACCACAGCCCATTTCGCCCACCCGAACAGCGGGAACGCATTGTATATGGGGCTGGTGAAAAACGTTTCGGCTGCCTCTCCGAAATCACGCCCGTTGGTCAGCCAGATCGCGGCATAGATCACCACGATGACGGCAAAAAACGCCCACGCGAACTTCTTCAGCCTCTTTTTCAGGCCTTGCCGGGCAATGTCCTGGATATAGATATAGTAATATATGATAAATATGCAGAAAATGAGCAGCGACATCACCAGGACCGTTCCCAGCAGTTTCAGCGAGGTCATCGCGCTTCCGATAAGATAAGGGAAGTAGAAGCACATGAATATCGACGTCAGGAATGACCCGGGCAGCGACTGCAGCGTGGAGTACAACAGTATAGTCTTTTTTGTCAACGGTGAGCTGAACAGGATATTTGCCTCTGAATATGTGAAAAGCCCACCCTGCTGCGACAGCCCGGACAAGATCAATGTTATTCCGATAAAAAGCTGCACTCCCGCTACGGCTATCTCTCTCCCGCTGACACCGACCAGGCCTTCATAGAAATCCCGGATGAAAAGCATCAGCAGTGGACCGCTTATTATAAACAGCACCGCTATTATCGTCAATATTGCATTCAGCGGTTTCGAAAACATCCGCCTGATCCTGTTTGCATACTGTCGGACCAGCAAAAATACCACCGCGTTCATTCCGATACCTCCGAGTCAGTCATTTCGAAGAAGAGAGCCTTCAGATCCCTGCCGTTCGATTCTGCCCTGGTAGTCTCGTAAACAATGGACCCCCTGTTCATGATATAAGCCCTGTCCCATATATCGCTTATGGTGTCGATGATATGCGTACTGATCAGGATGCTGACCCCTTTCTGCTTGAGCTCCCGGATTATGCCGAACATTTCGTTTATCGATTTCGGATCAAGACCGACGAGCGGTTCATCGAACATCACCGCTTTAGGCCGTATCATCAGAGCCAGGGTAATGCTGACCTTTTGTAGCATACCCTTTGACAGTTCTCTGCTTAAGGTGTCTTTTTTGTCCAATATCTCGAACCTGCCCAGCAACTGTTCCGCTTCCGCCTGCCAGCCTTCTTCAAGCCTGTATGCCTTTGCTATGAACTGTACATGATCCCATATCGTCATCAGATCGAACAATGCCGGGATCTCAGGAACATATCCGAAAACCCTTTTGGCCTCGATGCTTTTGTTCGGCATTCCGCAAATGGTTATATCGCCGTCATAATTCAACAGGCCCGCGATACATTTGATCGCAGTTGACTTTCCCGCACCGTTGGGACCGAGCAGCACGCTCACCTCGCCCGGATGCACGGAAAACTGATGTCATTTACAGCCATTACCTTGTCATACTTCTTAATCAGATGCTCTACCCTAATCATTATGACCTCCCCAAGGACCCGCTTCCCGCAGAAACCGGCAGTAAGCTGATATGTATGTATAGTAAGATAATGTTACTATATTATAGCACTCCGCTGCACATATTTACGCACGCATATGATATAAGTCTGGTTCACGCGTGCTCTTGCTGCATGCACGAGACACAGATATTTAACAAGTCTGATCCACGCGTGTGTTTGCTGCATGCACTATGCACAGATATTAACAAGTCCGGTCCATGCGTGTGTTTGCTGCATGCACGATGCGCGCATACATTTGCAGCAGGTCTGCCGCCGCGGATAGCCACAAAATATTCATCGATTATTATATCAGAAAACTTTACCTGTTACAGAAAAACTTTGATTATGCGAAGTTATTTCAAAGAGGCAATAAATCAAGCCCCTATCCGCAATTTTCGTAACACAGGTTACCGATTCCTGACCGGTACTGGTATAAAATTTGGTTATTGATAGCATATGAAAGGAGCGTTATTATGGTAAGGAAAATAGTTAAGATAAACGAAGAAAAATGCAACGGCTGCGGGCTCTGTATAAACGCATGCCATGAGGGAGCCCTGGTGCTGGAAAACGGCAAGGCCAGGCTGATATCCGATGCGTACTGCGACGGCCTCGGCGACTGCCTTCCCGAGTGCCCGACAGGTGCGATAGAGATAATCGAACGGGAAGCGGAAGCCTTCGATGAAGCTGCAGTAAATAAGCGCCTTGAGGAGATGAGACGGGCATCTGAACAGAATGATCATGCGGCCCATGCATTCTCAGGCTGCCCTGGTTCGCGCATCCGTTTCATCAACAGGAGCAACTCATCGGATCCAGGTACGGCTGAAGCGAATGGCAGTCCGTGCGCAGGCAAGGGCAGCCCGAATCACGGTGCGGGCAGTCCATGTGCGGGCAAGAGTGGCTCACATCACGGTGCGGACAGTCCGTGTGCGGGCAAGAGCAGCCCACATCACGGTGCGGACAGCCCGGATCACGGTATGGGCAGTCCTCATGTCGGCAGCGGCGACCCAAATACCGGAGAAGGCAGTTCATTTGCCGGCACAGCAGCAAAACCGGAATCACGACTCATGCAGTGGCCGTGCCAGATCAGGCTGATTTCCCCCAATGCGCCGTATTTCTGCAGTGCGCACCTGCTGGTGGCTGCAGACTGTACCGCATATGCATATGCAGCGGTCCACCAGGATTTCATGAAGGACAGGATCACGATTATCGGATGCCCGAAGCTCGATGATACGGATTATTCAGAAAAGCTCGCAGCAATACTGGCAAACAACAATATCCAGAGCATCACGGTGCTGAGGATGGAAGTACCCTGCTGCAGCGGCCTGGTCCATGCAGTCAGGAACGCGATGCTGATCAGCGGTAAAGTTATACCCTGGAACGTGGTTACGATAAGCATTGATGGCGACATAATAAGTCAGAACACATAAGGGAAAAATACCTGAAGACAGAATGCATGAAGAAGAACGCATGCAGAAGAACTAATACAGGCGGGCACATGAAGGCCTACACATGAAATCAGAACGTATAATGGTAAAGCATATTGAAAAACGCATGCGTCAACCCAACACTATGTCGAGCACCATCATCAGTGCAAAGCCAAGGATGCTGCCTATCGTGGAATAATCGGAATTCTCCGACGACTGGGCCTCCGGCAGCAGTTCCTCGATGACCACATATATCATTGCTCCCGCTGCAAAGGACAGCGCATACGGCAGTATCGGTTTTATCGCCATCACCGCGATAACACCGATCACGCCGGCAATAGGTTCCACCAGCCCTGAAATCTGGCCGTACCAGAAACTCTTGAGCCTTGAGACTCCCTCCCGTCTGAGGGGTATTGAAACAGCCGCTCCCTCGGGAAGGTTCTGAAGGCCCATTCCAAGAGTGAGTATGAGAGCGCTTGCTATCGTAGCAGAACCCATATTGTTGGTAGCTGCGCCAATTGCCACACCGACTGCAAGACCTTCAGGTATATTATGTAATGTGATCGCAGTCACAAGCAGCACGACGCGCTTCCATCCGCATTTGATCCCTTCTGCCTTTTCGCAGGGCGAACCGATATGAAGATGAGGAATGAACGAGTCCGCCAGCTTCAGGAAAAGTCCTCCGGCAAGGAAGCCGACCACGGGAGGCAGCCATATCGGCATGCCTAACTCCTCCGACATCTCTATGGAAGGCGCAAGCAGCGACCAGAAGCTCGCCGCGATCATTACTCCCGCTGCAAACCCGAGCATTGTATCAAGGACTTTCTTATTGATGGTTTTGAAAAAGAAAACGAAAGCGGAACCGACTGCCGTCATGAACCATGAAAAACCGGTGGCTATCAATGCCTGAACAACAGGGCTCATATTGCTGAACAACGCATCCATGTGACGACCTCCTGTATACGCTTATAATCAACATGGCACAGATAACACTTGTATTTCAACAACCATACATACACTACATTTAAGCGAAATTTAAACGACACATCACATTTCATTGTGACACATCACGTTGCGATACGACACATCATGTTTCATTGCGACACATCACGATACGATGCATCACGTTTCGATGCAGTGCATCACAACACGCCGCATCACGATACACTACGCTTCATCGCGATATGATATGCTGCAATGCTGCATCACAGCACGTTACATCCTGGGCTGATATCGCCTCTTACCTGCACTTTTGGCATAAGCCGTAGAGTTTCACCCTGTGATCCGTCACAAGAAAACCGTCTTTCTGGAGTATCTGCTCCTCCAGCGCATCCAGCAGGTCATCTTCCACTTCAGAAACATCACCGCAGTTGGTGCAGATAAGATGGTGATGTCGATGGTCCTCATCCTGGCGCGACAATTCGTAACGGCTGAAGCCGTCATCCAGATCGAGCTTGACCACGGCGCCGACCTTTTCCAGGAGTGTCAGTGTGCGGTATACCGTTGCGATCCCGATGTCCGGGTTTTCTTCCTTAACATAATTGAATATATCATCGATACTGAGGTGACTGTCCTTATGCCTGATCAACACATCCAGCACAGCACTCCTCTGGTCGGTGAACTTGTAACCGCTCTTTTTCAGCAGTTCCTTCAGATCATGCTTCCGGGGCTCCTCCATCCGCTTTACCTCCTGTGGAGTATTTTACAGCCTTCTTTCCCGCATCGTGCTGTGCTTTGTCTGTGTCTCTTAATTCGCACGATCTCCACAACGAGCACCCTCTGCAGTTCTCACATCCGCCCATGATCCGCGGAGCCGAACCGCATCGGGGACATCTCCCGGGTTTTTCACCGTCATATTCATATCCGCATACACAACATACTGTTTTCATTTGCTCCTCTTCCATTATACCACGCCTGTTCAGAACAGTGACAGGAACCGTGCAACGAGCCCTCCCGCCAGAAACGCCGACACCAGGCTGCCCAGCCATATCAGGGCTGCT
>JAAZKL010000160.1 GCA_012799845.1 Clostridiaceae bacterium | reverse complement strand
ATAAGCACTAACGGCAGTATATATATAAGGGGCGGCGTCGCGTCAAAGAACACGGTCGAGATAATCGCAGGGAAAAACGTCTATGTGAAATTTGCCGACAATGCCCGAATCGTCTGCGGAGGAACGGCCCATATCGGGTATTACTGCATCAACAGCAAAATCACAGCAAAGGGCGTGCTGTTCGATTCATTTAACGGCCAGGTCATCGGGGGCGACATCAGGGCGGAGATTTTCATCTCAGTCCCCATATGCGGATCTGAAATCGAAAGAAAAACAGTACTTGAAGTTACAGGCTTCAACAGGCAGGCTCTTGTAAGAAGGCTTGATGAACTCTTCCACGAAACAGCCACCAGGAAGATGGAAATGCAGAGGCTGAAGTCATCGCACCCGAGAGATGCATCGTCCCAGGCAAGACTGTCCGACAAGCTCGCCGTCCTGAGGGATGAGTTAAAGGCGCTGGAGGAAGAACGGAAACAAATAGCGTCGTATCTCCAAAAGAAAGGTGACGGGGAAATTTCCGTTTCAAGGCGTATTTATCCCAACAGCTACATAATTCTCGGGGGCATGTATGCACAGGTCGATCCGCAGGTAACAGCACAGACATTCTATCTCAAGGACGGCGAAATCAAAATGCTCTGAATGCCAGCCATATCTTACAAGTTATAAACACCTCCTTATTTGACAGACTAGTTAATGAGGAGGTGATAATATGGCAAACAATACAAGCAAAAGCAAGACTTCTTTCGACCAGATGAAATACGAGATCGCCAACCAGGTAGGAGTAAACCTGAAACAGGGCTATAACGGGGACATTTCTTCAAGAGACGCGGGCAGGATAGGCGGCAACATCGTCAGGAAGGTTTTCGAAGCATATACCGGAAAAACCTATATGAACAAATAATGATGGCAACAGCAGGCATTGGATCATTGCAGCCAGACTGAACGGCCGGCACCCAACCGGACCGATGAAGATAACTAAAAGGGAAACCGCACGCAGGTACGGCTTCCCTTTTTAATTTAGTATCACATCTGCCCGATGCTGCTCTGTATCTTGCTGGTTTCAGTCCTGGCATTGTAAATATCCTGCGGACTTGCCTGCTGTACCGTATACCAGCCCTTCTGCGCCATGACGTCGAAGATGGTTTTCTGATGCTGGAACGTTCTGCTCAGAATGCCGGCAGCATCATTGCGCAAAGCCTGGTTGGAGCTTTCGAGTATCAGGTTCGTCAATGATGAAGCACAAACCTTATGTTCATTCAAAAGCGTGTACATGATCTCCTTGTCGCCTATCTTAGTCATAACTTATCCCTCCCTACTGCACCTGTGTATTTGTTATGTGATTGATGAGAGTCTGCAGATCCTGCTGATGCTCCCTTGCCAGGCTCTGGCACAGTCCCTTGACCTGTGCGTCGGTCGCGCTCTCGGCACAAGCCTGCAGGAATTTAATCGAATTCTCTGCCATTTTGATGTTGTCCTGGATCAGCATAAGTTCTTTTGTTGTCAAAGACATGTTATCCCAACCCTCCTTGCGTTTTTATTCGGTCATAGCTTGCACAACTGGAAGGAAAATATTCGGGCGGTCATAAAATGCTGAGCCTGGCAATAGTTGCTATTTCCCCATGACAGGCGGATCAGCAGACGTTGATATCCGCAATATGCCCCATAACACTTTATCACATACTCGAACACCGCGGCTGCGTATAACAGTGCCGGACTTTGAAGAAAATAACTGATGATTAATCGGGAGGTAGAAACATGCTGGTAACATTCGGACGAGCGCTTATATTATACATCCTCGTTGTTATTGTCATGAGGATCATGGGCAAAAGACAGATCGGGCAGCTCCAGCCTTTTGAACTGGTCATAGCAATAATGATCTCGGAGCTTGCAGCCGTGCCCATGCAAAACACCGGAATACCTCTTGTCTACGGCATAATACCCATACTGACACTGCTGATACTGCAGTTGCTGATATCTTACTTATCGATAAAAAGCATCCGGTTTCGGGCGCTGATCTGCGGCAAACCGGCAATACTTATTGAAAAAGGCCGGATACGCGAAAGCGAACTAAGGAAAGAAATGTACACTCTCAATGATCTGCTGGAGCAGTTGCGGATAAACAACTGCCCTAACGTATCCGATGTTGAATATGCGATCCTTGAGACCAACGGCCAGCTCAGCGTTATACCCAAATCGCAGAAAAGGCCGCTGACGCCGGAGGATATGAACATACAGCCGCAAGCTGAAGGTATCGTTGTTGATCTGATAATCGACGGGCGGGTCCTCAGCAATAACCTCAGGATCGCCGGCAAAGATATGCAGTGGCTTCAAACCCAACTGCGCAGCCAACACTTCACCGACCCTTCTGAAGTATTTTACGCTTGCGTCGATATTGCATCAGAAAAACTGTTTTTCCAGCCCCGCGAGAAAGGAGTTGAAAAAAGCAGATGAAAAACGGCGCAGTTGTCAGAATAATCGTACTGATGGCAGTCTTAGCGGCATTCATCCTGGTTTCGGGGATTTGCTCACAGCAACTGATCCGGGGCGATTCCGAGAAACTTGAGAAAGGTATCGATGCAATACAGGATGGCATCAGATCCGGAAAATGGGACAACGCTTCAGACACTTTGAACAGCATCAGCAGCGACTGGGTCAACATAAAAAAAACATGGTCAGCGTTGATCGACCATGAGGAAATCGACAGTATCGATATAACATTTACAAGGCTCAAGGCGCTGCTGGAGGCGAAGGACATCTCATCGGCGCTGTCCGAGGCTGCTGCGCTCAGAAGGCTCGTCACCCACATTCCTGAGCGCGAAAAACCAAGCCTGGAGAATTTATTCTGATCTGTCGTTCACCTGTATGACCTTTGCCTTACCGCCTCGTATATCATGACGGCTGCCGCAACAGCAGCATTGAGGGATTCGGCCCTGCCTGCCATGGGTATCCGGATCAGCATGTCCGAATAGTCCAGGACTTCATCGCCGACTCCTTCCGCCTCGCTTCCTATCACAAGGGCGACGTTGCCCGACAGATCCGCATCATATATGTCCACTGAGCCTTCGATATGGGAAGCGCACACCAGGAAGCCCTTCCTCCTGCATATGTCCACTGCTTCCAAAGTGTTCCCGCAGTGCAGTACAGGCAGGTGGAAAACAGAACCCATCGTGGACCTCAAAACTTTCGGGTTGAACAGGTCGACACATCCGTTTGTCACGACGACCGCAGCACAGCCGGCTGCATCTGCCGTCCTTATGATCGTACCCATGTTTCCGGGATCCCTGATGCCGTCAAGGATGACCACTATGCCATCCCTGAGCGCGGCATCCTTCATGGATTCTCTTTTCAACCCCAATACCGCGAGGACACCCTGGGGATTGTCCGTATCGGAAACAGACTCAAAAAGGCTGTCCGCTACACTGTACACCCTGATGTCCCTGTCAAGGCAGGGTCTTATTATGGTTTCATAGCCGTCGCCGCCGGCAAACGAATCCGAAACGACAACGTACCTGATATCCGGCATACTTCCCGCGTCAGGCTTGTTTCCCATGATACCATACATACTGCCTGCATCAGGCTTATTGCCTGTACCCAGTACACTGCCTGCACTGAACATTTCGCCTTTATCCTGCGCATTGCCCGTCGCGCCGGACTCATTCAGAGCCTCTGCGACGAACCTGGCTCCCTCGATAAAATACAGGCCTCTGTCATACCTTTCCCTTCTGCTCCTGAGCGACCGGATCTCTTTCACCACCGGATTTTTGCCGCTTGTGATCCTGATCATTTCCTCTCCTCACAAAACAATAGAGGGCCTGTTGCGCCCCCTATCCTTATCATACCATATTTACCTCAGATTCAGGCATTCCTCACGCTTTCGACCAGCTGTGCGAAGCCCTGCTCATCGTTCACCGCCATATCGGCAAGCACCTTCCTGTTCAGGTTGATGCCTGCTTTCTTAAGACAGTTCATGAACTTGCTGTAGCTGATGCCGTTCATCCTGGCAGCAGCGTTGATCCTGGTTATCCAAAGTTTCCTGAAGTCTCTCTTCCTGGCCTTCCTGTCTCTATAAGCATATGAAAGCGATTTCATGACCGCCTGGTTGGCAACCCTGAAAAGCTTGCTCTTGTTGCCGAAGTAACCCTTCGCCAGCTTAAGGATCTTCTTATGCCTTGCGCGTTTCCTCATTCCACCCTTGACTCTGGACATATCGATCTTCCTCCTTCCTACTTGTACGGTATTAGCCTTTTGATGTTAGCTTCATCGGCAGAAGAAGCATAAGCTCCGAGCCTATGGTGTTTCTTTGCCTTTCTTGCCTTGGAAATGAGCCTGTGCCTTCTGAATGCATGGCTCATCTTGACCTTGCCTGATCCGGTTATCTTAAACCTTTTCTTGGACGAACTGTGTGTCTTGATTTTTGGCATAACCATTCCTCCTGTTTTCTGTTTCGTACCCCGCAGCCGCCAGGCTCCCGGATACCTTATGAAATGCCCTACTGTTTAGGATTCAGTATCATGACCATGCTGCGTCCTTCCAGTTTAGGCTTTTTCTCTACTGTTCCCACGTCTTTCAAAGCTTCTGCGAATCTATTGAGCACCTTCATGCCCAGAGACGTATAATTCATCTCTCTTCCTCTGAACCGGACGCCGACCTTTACCTTGTCCCCATCCTTCAGGAACTTATACGCATTCTTCGATTTGAACGCGAAATCATGTTCCTCGATGTTAGGTTTTACCCAAACTTCCTTCATCGTCACGACTTTTTGGTTTTTTCGGGCTTCCTTCTCCTTCTTTGCAAGCTCAAACATATACTTCCCGTAATCCATCAGCTTGCATACGGGCGGTACTGCCTGCGGCGCTATCTTGACAAGATCCAGGTCCTTATCCGTCGCGATTTTCAGCGCTTCCTTCGCTGACATTACTCCAAGCATGGTACCATCGGAATCGATCAGGCGCACTTCCTTGTCCCTGATCTCTTCATTGATCATATAATCGTTTTTTCTGATATCTATACACCTCCAAGTGTTATTTTGATCCTCAATAATCCGCGAACCGCTTTGTAAAACCCCGTTTTATATGCAAAAAGCGGACCGAAAGAAAAGCCTCCGTTCCGCTGAAACAGCAATGTCAAAATGAATTCCCTCATTATTGACCCTGACGGACATGTCCGTAAGGTGAGAAGCGGATGACTTCTTCTTTGTTTTACGTGAATTATAATAACAGAAACGATGTCATATGTCAAGAAAAAAGCTTCCGGCAAGTTGGCCGCTTTGCCGGAAGCTTTTTACCATGATTAGTATTTCACTCTATCTTTTTTATCTAATTGGATGGATCGACCTTATTTTGCGACGAAATCGTCAAGGATGGCCTGGATAGCGTCAAATTTCTCATCGACTATCTGGGCAACTGTCTTTTCGCCCTTCAGCAGGTCGTCCTGGCCGCCCCACCACTGCTCGACAGCACCCTGTACGGCTGTGAACAGTCCGGCATGCTTGCCGCAGCTATTGTCATACATGTAGGAAAGCATCTCTATGGATTCCAAATCGCGAACGTTGTTGAGGTGAGGCTCCTGCCATGCATCCGGATCCTCTGCTTCTTCCGGATACGGCTCTGTCCACTTGTTCCAGATGAATGCAACGTCGTCGATATTCTTGACATTCAGCGGGATGGTCTGGAAGTTGTGTCCCGTGATGTATGCGTAATGCTTCTTCTCAGTGTTGCTGGGCCCTATAGGAGCAAGAACCAGACCGTAGTCATCAGCCATGTTGTCCCTGAAATCGTCTATCTTCCAGTACTGGTACCAGAACATAGCAACCTTGCCTTCCTTGAATACGGTTGCGGCTATATCCCACGGAGGCTCTTCCATGTACTTGAACTTGTTGAATATGATGCCCTCTTTGCAGAGTCTCTGATATGTATTGAATGCTTCAAGAACAGCAGGCTCCCTGAAGTTGAGCCTGGCCTTTCCGTCCACGATGTCCGCCATAGTGGAGCCATTGCTTACGACCATGGATATATCGATATCCATACCGGAAAGACCCCACTGATCTATGACACCGTCGTTGTTGGTATCACGGGTTGCCTTCCTTGCAAGCTCCTCCATCTTCTCCCAGGTCCACTGGCCATTCTTGAAGAGCTCGTACGGGCTTTCAAGTCCTTCTCTCTCAAATATGTTCTTGTTGAAGAACACGATACCTCTCGGCCACCATTTGCCGGTTCCCATTCCATAAACCTTGCCATCGATAGTCGATACATCCTTGGTCAGCGGATCCCATTTCTCGTCGGTGAAGTCGAAGTAAGGATCCAGTGCATTGACCTGTCCGGCAACGGCAAGAGAAATAACCCAGTTGTCCTCGACAGTTGCTATGTCGGCGAACGGCTCACCGGACATTACCGACGATGAATAGGTCTGGACTACCTGGTCCCATGGAATATTGAGGTACTCGAACTTGAAGTTGTACTTCTTTTCCATTTCTTCTCTGCGGGCTACCTGGCGGTCTCCGCTGGGTGTTCCGCCCTGTGGGGTCAGATCCCACCATGCGGCTACCTTGATAACTCTTCCGCCAAGATCCTTGACTACCTCCGGCTCCGGTTCCGATTCCGGTTCAGCCGGCTTATCTTCCGGTTGGTCCGCTGGTTGGTCCGCTGGTTTGTCTGCGGGTTTATCTGCCTGTCCCGTTACCGGTTCATTGGGCGTCGGCTCTTCTGTCTTCTGCCCGCAGCCAGCGACAACACTTACCAGCATGAACACTGTCAGGCACAGAGCCAATAATTTCTTGAGACCTCTTGACATAATGTAACCTCCCTGTTTTTTATTTTTTATTAAAACCCAACGGGTCTTAATCATCAGGAACCGCAATATACATCGGCTTCCAATTATAAAATTACCAAAAATACACTGCAGAGTCAACAAAACGCATCCCGGCACATATCGCCGTAAATCATCCGACGATCCCGGTCCGCTCGATGCTCTCCACGAAGCGCTTCTGCGCGAACATGTACAGTACCACCAGCGGCAGTATGACCAGCAGGCTCGCCGTGTTTGTATACATCGAGCTTATTGCCGGGGGCAGATATATTTCTGCACCCACGACCTGGACCATATCTTTTGCTATCTGGTTCGATACATTGGCTGCTGTCTTTGCAAGCACAGTTGTATTTATCAGGAACAGGTTGGAGTAGAAGGTATCTGTCCACTGCCATACGAATGAGAACAGGAACACAGTCACCATGGCCGGCACGGCACTGGGCAGCATTATCTGCGCGAAGGTCCTCAGCATGCCTGCGCCGTCGACATAAGCGGCCTCTTCAAGTTCTCTCGGCATACCTCTGAAAAACTGCCGCATGATATATATATACAACCCGTTCTTAAGCCCCATCCCCGTCAGCGACATAAGTATGAAAGGCCAGTAGCTGTCCAGCAGCCTGATGCCTCCCTTGCCTGTAATAGCCGAAATGATACCTAAAATATCAAATGATTGGAAATGGAGATACAGCGGCAGCATCAATGTCTGGGGCGGTACGATCATCGTAATGATGACCAGTGCGAACAGGAAACCTCTGCCCCAGAACTTGAACCTCGCGAACCCGTAACCGATCAGTGTACATGAGATAAGCTGCATTAAACTGGTCATTGTTGAAAGCTTCAATGTATTCCAGAACGAGGGGCCAAATCTCATTGCACTCAAAACAGTCTTGTAATTTTCCAGTGTCGGCGATTTGGGAACATACCGCACGGTCACATCGAATATATCCTTGTCAGGCATGAAAGAAAGCGACAGCTTCACCAGCGTTGGATAGAGGATGAGGAAGCATATCCCCGCTATGATGACCCCTCTGACCACGGACCAGCTGCGCCTTCCCATTGTATAAAGCATATGTCTGCGGTGCTGCCTTCCGTGCTTTCCTGACTTCCTGCTTAAAATGCTTTTTTTCATATAGCCCTCCGATCCCTTCTATTCGTAATAGAATACAACCTTCGAGATGAGCCACACCACGATCCCGATGACTGCCATTATCGCAAAGAAGTACACCAGGGCCATCGCAGCGCTCAGTCCGAAATCGTTCCTGGAAAATGCAGTAGTCCTGATCTGGTCCATTAGTGCGTTTGCCGGGTTGGTCAGCGTATCTATGATGCTGTAGACCGTATTTACGAGGATCAGCGGGCTCACCATCGGGAATGTTATCTTCCAGAAATTTTCCCATCCTGTCGCCCCTTCCATGTTTGAAGCCTCGAACAGGGAAGGTGAGATCGACTGCAGTCCTGCAAGGAATACGAGTATCTGGACACCGGACGCCGAAACGATCTCGTATATCCTGTCCACTGCGCTGATTACATAATCGATGAACGTTGGGCTCAACCTGGATCTCAGCAACAGCCTTACCAGTTCCACCGCCCTGAACGCGCCCTCCTGCGTTTCCGGCTGTGCTATTCCATATGCTGCCTGCAGCATGTCTCCGCTGTCAATGACCAGCATTACTCCGGATGTCAGAATAACTGGCAGGAAGAATATGGCCCTTGCCAATCCGCGGCCCCTGAACTTCTGGTTCAGCAGGTTCGCCGCAAAAAAGCTGAAAATCAGTATCAATGGAACATTGGTGAACATATAGAGCAATGAATCCACCAGGTTTCTCGTGAAATTGGCGTCGCTTAAGAACGCTTTCCTGTAATTCTCGATCCCTTTGGGTATCAGTCTGTAGCCGCCTGGCACGGTCTCCAGGTTATTGAAGCTGAAAATGACTGTTTGGATCATAGGCACAAGGAAAAATGTGATGAGGCCAATTATAAAAGGCATGACAAACACGTAGCCCATCATGGCTCTTTTCCTGGTGAGATCCAGTCCGCTTCTCCTTTTCTTTTTCGGGGCGGATGATGTTTTCATCAATTTATCTGACAATACCGGTACCTTCATCACTGACCCTCCTTAACGACTTTGAAATCAAGGGACTCCACCCTGGTTCCATTGATTTCCACAGGCTTTGAGTTGTAGTTGACTACTATTTCCCTGCCTTTTTCAAAAGTAGTCTTGTAGACGCCTGCCGCCAGCTTTTCATGCTTCTTTATGGTCTGGCCCTGTACACTTCGCAGAGCCTCATTTGCCTCTCGGTAGAATTCCCTGGCTTCGTTCATCCACAACCTGTACTCAGTGGAGTAATAATGGTCGAAGTAAGACTCCTTCACCGCCGAATTTTCCTCGTAGATAAAACAGAAATAAATACCCGATCCGGTCTCGATCGATTTCAGGAAAGTTTTCCTGTAATCAGACGACAGGTTTATCGGCGTCCCGGCATATGTGATATAGCCCCGCACTGCCATCTGGAAGAACGGTATGCTTTCATCCGTCAGATGGAACTGGTTGGATTCCTCGGGTATGTCCAGCAAATAATCCGAGCAGGGCAGTGCATATGCGTTGCCGCCCAGCGCCATGACCGACAGCCCGGAGTCATTTATCTTCCTGATCTGTTCTTCGACGATCACCCGTGCCTGCTGCCTGTCAACAAGATTCGACTCTTTGAAATCGGAATTCAGGTTTATGGCGGCATCCCTCAGAGAAATGCCCTTCACAGACAGTTTATCAAGGCTTTTTATCATACTGTCGACAATGGACGGTATCCTTGACGGGCTTATGATATAGAAAGTGCCAGCAGCCCTGTACGGCATGTTGGTAGCAAGGTTGAACCTGAATACCGATGCGATTTCCCTCGTGATATACCTGGATGCGTGCAGGAAAGGTATGAAGCTGTCAAGCAGGGTGTCCCTGTAGTTCAGTATGAAACCCAGCTCCGGGAAATACTCTATCCCCTTTCCTTCAAGGAAGGACTGGAGCTTTTTGAATCCTTTGCTTCCTCCCAGCTTCGACATAAGGCTCAGGCTGGTCGGGATGCTATGGTCTATACCGCCGTTTGCCCACCCCGTATATTTCAGTATGATCTCATTGATGCCTGCCCCGTTCAGTTCGTTTATTATCTCCATAGCTTGTTCATAAGTGGTCAGCGGCACAGCGGTCCTCATTGGAATGCCGAGTATAGGCCTGACCTTATCAATGGCGCCAACTACTTCAAGGAAGAACGGGACATTATCCCTCGGATTTTCCCTGGTCATCCCCTTCTTTTCCAGGTAACTGCGGTAATAAGCCGCCATACCCGAATAATCTGCATCCTGGCCTTTCAGGAATTTGTATCTTATCTTTATGTCACCTTTGAAAACCCTGGGCTGGAACACCATTATCGTATTGTTTCCGGAATAATCGCCTATATCGAGCACATCATTCTGGACCAGCACGAAAGATGGATACACTGTGTTGTAAGAATTCACCCTGCCGCTGATATCTGCCCAGATCCTGGCCATGGCGTCGCCCGATTCAATTATGGCGAGAAACGCATCGTCTCCCCTTTTCATCCCGTACACGGGAAGATAGGCCTGTTCGATTATGCTCGATCTTTCGGGCAGCGGTATCGCCTGGTCGTTTCCGTAAACGTCGATGGCATAGGTCGGTGCATTGAACTTCTTATTGTTCAGGTATATAAGCGATCCGGATCCGTCCGGAACGAGCATGTAGCCGCTTTCATCAGTCCCGGCCGCTCCGAAGAACTCCAGCAGCGACATGGTATATATGGGATATGAATCGGCGTTGTATACGATCTCATCAGTTGGGACCCTGACCACCAGGTTGTCATTTTCCAGGGTATATTCCAACGGTATGATGAATCTCTCTTTATTCTCTTCAGGTACAGGCACATTGTTGAGTCTCATGTCCTCCTTAAGATCTTCCATCGTATACCCGGACTGCTTGACGATTTCCTCGAGCTGTACCTTCATGAAATCCTTGATGTTGTCGCCCAGGACATACAGATCCCCGTTCTCCACTGTGGGGAACTGATCCAGCATTTCCTGCTTCTGTTTTTCCGTCTTTGCTTTCTCCAGCGATATGAGCCTGTATTTGCTCACCAGTGATTTACCGGTCTTGGCGTCCAGGTTTTTCAGGATCTTTTCTTCCATTCTTTCCACGCTGATTATCTGCGGGAGATGATAGAGTTTTTCCTCCTTGCCTAACCTGTAAACTATCCTGACGCCGTTATCGACAGGCGTTATCTCGAACTGTTCATACCTGATGCAGTCGGAATAATTGTTCATCAGCCTCTGCTGGGCTGTCGGATTATAATAAGAAATTGAAATCTGCGAAGACAGTTTATCCTTGTTTATCGCGGCCGCGATCGGATCTTCGCTCCTGTTCGGGGGATTGGTGTACCAGACATGGCCGTTCTTTTTGTCCATTACAGCAGCCACGGTAGTTGTCTCATCGATATAAAGCGCCAGGTATTCGTTCTCCGCGACCAGCTTCATCGACTCCGGCGCTGCTTTGTCGGCCTGGTCGCTTCCGGGATCCGCGAAAACAGCACTGCTGGACATAAGAAGCGCGGCTGTGATTATCAGAGCTGTTATTTTTTTCATGATCATAGCTTTACACCCCCTATAGCCTCAGTGCTATTTCCTGGTATATAGTATAGAAGAACGCGTACATCTGCTGCAGCAGGCTGAAAAACAGCAGCGCTATGAATATGATCAGTCCCATGCCCACCACGATGCAAATGCAGGTCAGGAAAGTCCTCGTAAGTGAATACTGGTGTACCACGCTCGTGCCGAGGATCAGCAGTATGACGGTCCACACAAGGGACAACACATCGAAGAAACTGTAGAAAGCTGCTTCCTCGAGCGTGATTATATTGCTGAATATGATAAGCGGCACATTGATCAAAACCAGGGGAACAAGCGCGTACGCGCTGGTTATCACAATATCCCTGAAACTTCCTTCACCGTCCATCAGGGTGGTCACGCACCAGTTTGCAACACACCACAGGAAAAACGGCAATACTATGCTTAATATCTCAACTATTATATTGAGTTCCGACAGCTTCACTTCATTCAAAATAAAGCCTGTCAGCTGCCTGCGCAGTATGAATGTGGCTGCGACCATCGCGACTATGATCATGGCTGTCTTGAGGTTGCCTCTTTTTTCATGCTTCAGGTCCCAGAAACCGTCAAAAGGATGAAATATCATATACAGCGAATATCTCAGACTGCCCAGTACCTCCATTTATGCCTCCACCTTTCCCATGGCTTTGATTCGAGCCTTTTTTCCGGTCCTGATCCTCTTCAGGATCCGTGATCCGATGTACAACACAATGATCGCCAGCACGACCAGGCCGAAATTGTCCCCGATAACTTCCTGCCTGTAAAGGTCAAATGCCTTGCTGTAATAATCCCTTTTGTTCCCGAGCTTGAAATACTTCATCGCCAGCCTGAATTCGTCTTTCCTCAGGTATGCCTTGCCCATGCCGACATACGCAAGCTCACAGTTTGCATTATATTTCAGGACCTGTTCCCACCTGGCTGCCGACTCGTCATAACGGCCGGTCAGGTGGAGTTCGACTGCTTCCTTGACAAGCCTTCCGTAGTCCGTCGGCCTGAATACCGTGATCTGGTTCAGGTTGAAATCAAGCACGGCGTAATTATCACCTATCACATCAACAGCGACGGGATCCCTGAAATTGCCCTTCCGGTTGCCGATGCCGCCGAAAATATACAGCAGATTGCCGTCCACGTCATATGTGAATATCCTTCCTTTTTTCTTGTCCAGCACGCTGTAAATGCCCGAATCATCGATACACACATCATAGAACTGGGAATTGCCCGCTTCCGCATAACCACGGGATCTGAAAACAATATCGCCTACGGGAGGGAAATATCCGTTTCTTCTCAAAACATCCGTACCTGTCGGATTCAGTTTTCTTATCGGTGCGTACCTGTCATCCTTCGATCTCGTGCTTATCGCATAATCGATATCCTCCAGCGATACGCCGCTGGTCGTTACATAAATGAACCCGTCATTGTCGATGTTTATATTGTTGTATTCCGTGGGCACGAAATTCGTCATTTTTTCTCTCTGCTCATCAGTAGCTATCATCTTCCAGACATAATCGACCATGTTGAACTTAACCTTGCTGGCGCCCGTATAGCCCACAAAATCGCCTTCGCTGTCCAGTTCGATCAGACCCTGGTTGCAGCCCAGCGCCACTATATAGATCCTCTGCGCCTTGTCCACTACCAGTGCTGTAGGATAATACTTGAAGTCATCGGGAATGATCTCCGATACCGGACGGCCGATCTCCCTTACGAATTTCCCGTCGGCATCAAGGTGGACTATCCTTGAATTGTCCGTATCTGCCACATATAAATCCCCGTCCTGTGTGACGAACAATCCCGACGGGTTTTTAAAGCTGTCCTTTGATCCTTCTTTATTAAAGCTGCTGATTATCCTGACAAGTTTCCAGTCGTCATTCATCACAACTATACGGTTATTTCCCGAATCCGCGACATAGATCTTGTTATCCGGACCGACAAAAAGGTCGGATGGCTTATTGAAGGGCTCAATGCCAAGAGACACGCCGTCAACTATCATCTCCGGGACATATGCGGCAGGCGTCGGCACAGGAGTGCCCCAGAAATCATAGGTATAGTTGCTGTAAGGGTCATCCGCATGGACGACTGCCGGGCACAACAGAATGAATATGATCGAAACCGCCAGAATCCTTTTGAATCTCAATGCCCTGCCTCCCTTCTATTCCTTCAGTCCGGATGTGGACATGGTCTGGATGATGCTGCTTTGTGTCACCATGAACAGGATCACCGGCACTATCATCATAAGGAGTATGACTGCAGCTCCCACGCCCGCCCTGGCGAATCCGCCCAGCAGTATCTGGTTCAGCGCATACGGCAGCGTTTTCAGTTCTTCGCTGTAAATAAACGTACTGCCTGTCGCCCCCCAGAGGGTCTGGAACGAGAATATTATAAGCGTGAGCCATGCGGGCTTGACGCAAGGCATCGCCACCGTCCAGAATGTCCTGAACTCGCTGGCGCCGTCCATGCGTGCTGATTCCAGGAGAGAGTCAGGTATCGTGACCATGAACTGTTTCATAAGGAACAGCCCAAGTGAATATCCGAAAGCAGGAATTATCAGCGCGAGATATGTGTCGAGCCATTTGAGCTTCGCCATCACCATGTAATTAGGTATTGCGGTCACTACAGGTGAAAACATGAGTGAAGTGACCACTATGCTGAAAAAGAGCTTCGCTCCGGGAAATTTATGCTTTTCAAGCGCATAGGCTGCCATCGATGCCACCACCACATGCCCCGCGGTGCCTGCTGCAGTGATGAATACCGTATTGAATATGTAACGGGAAAAAGGCACCCACGACTGGGCCATGAGCAGGAACAGATCCCTGAAGTTGTCAAGGGTGGGATTCCTGACGAAAAACCTCGGAGGGAACATGAATATCTCGTCCAGGGGCTTGAACGCATTGGAGATCGCGTATATCATGGGGAGCACCATAAATGATCCGAATATCACAAGGACAACGATATTCATTATGTCGCCCCCCAGTGAACGGTTAAGCCTCTTTGCATTGAGTTTACGGTTCTTCATACTATCTCCCCACCTTCTTCAGAAGATTCTGCACTACCTTGTTGCAAAAGATCATCGTAAGGAACAGTACTGTGGCGATAGCCGACGCATATCCCATTTCAAAACGTATCGTACCATAGTCGATAAGGTGGTTGACCACCGTATGCGCCGCATAGTCCACGCTTGGCAGACCTGCGAGCGCTATCGTGACATCGCTGACCGCGAATGATGAAGTGATCGACATAACGGCGCCGAACATCAGCATGGGCTTCATGTTCGGCAGGGTAATGTACCAAAGCTCCTGCCACCGGTTCTTAACACCATCCACT
>JAAZKL010000159.1 GCA_012799845.1 Clostridiaceae bacterium | reverse complement strand
CGTTGCGACACTGTTATGGCACCATGGCGGCATTGCGATAACACCGTTGCGGCCCCGTTATAGCACCATGGCGGCATTGCGATAATACTGTTACCACACCATTAAGATACCTCGACGGCTTGTGACAGCGTATATCAACACCGTTGCGACTCTGTTATGGCACCATGATGACACCGCACGATATCGGCAAAAGCCATTTAATCATTGATTAAAAATTAACGATTTGCTATAATATGTGAGAATTCCCGGCAATTTCAGAATGTCCGCGCAGAGAGACCTGATCAAAAGGTGATGCATAACAGGCTTGTACAAATCAGACGCAAAGCAGGCAGAAATGAGGCCGATGCAATCAAACCGAAGCGGAGTTGATACTTAACAGGCCGAAACTAAGCTGATGCATAATAAGCTGATACGAAGCGGGACAAACTCTATATACAGGAGGCACGGAATAAATGAAAAAAATTAGTCTTGACTATTCAAACGCTTTATCCTTCATCAGTGAGGACGAGATCACGATTTTGTCCCCGTTCATTAAGAGCGCGCATGAGATGCTCCATAAAAAAACAGGTCCCGGAAATGACTTCACTGGATGGGTCGATTTGCCAAAAGCCTATGACAGGGCTGAGCTCGCTAGGATCAAGGCAGCCGCAGAAAGGATTAAATCAGATTCGGATGCCCTCGTGGTCATAGGGATCGGTGGTTCATACCTGGGCGCGAGAGCTGCAATAGAAGCGCTTTCGCATTCGTTCTACAACCTTATGCCCGGAGCCAAGAGAGGCACGCCGGAGATCTATTTCGTGGGAAACAGCATCAGTTCGACATATATGGCGGAACTCATGGAGTTGCTTGATGGGAAAGAGATATCCGTCAATGTCATATCCAAATCAGGAACCACCACTGAGCCGGCCATTGCATTCAGGGTATTCAGGGAGTACATGGAGAGCAAATACGGCAAGGCCGGGGCGGCAAAAAGGATATATGCCACGACCGATAAGGACAGGGGCGCCCTGAAGAAGTTGGCTGACGAAGAAGGATACGAGAGCTTCGTGATCCCGGACGATGTAGGCGGAAGGTTTTCGGTTCTGACTGCGGTTGGGCTGCTGCCGATAGCCGTGGCAGGCATTGACATAGACGGGATGATGAAAGGCGCTGCCGATGCAGCGGACCTTTACAGCAACGACGGTGTTGCGGGGAACGAGTGCTATCAGTATGCAGCGGTGAGAAATGCGCTGTACAGGAAGGGTAAGACCACCGAGATCATGGTCAACTACGAACCCTCGATGCACTATTTCACCGAATGGTGGAAACAACTTTACGGCGAGAGCGAAGGCAAAGACCAGAAAGGTATTTTCCCCGCAGGCGTGGACTTCACCACGGATCTGCACTCTATGGGGCAGTATATCCAGGATGGCCTCCGCAACATATTCGAGACGGTGCTGAATATCGAAAAGCCCAGAAAAAACCTTGCAATAAAGGAAGATAAGGACGACCTGGACGGTTTGAATTTCCTTGCTGGCAAGGATATCGATTTTGTGAACAGGATGGCTATGCAGGGCACCATACTTGCCCATACCGACGGAGGAGTGCCCAACCTCGTCGTGAATATTCCTGAAATGGACAGCTACTGGTTCGGAAACATGGTTTACTTCTTTGAAAAAGCCTGCGGTATCAGCGGATATCTGCTGGGTGTCAACCCGTTCGACCAGCCGGGTGTAGAAGCTTATAAGAAGAACATGTTTGCACTGTTGGGCAAGCCGGGGTATGAGAAGGAGAAGGAAAGACTCCAGATGAGGCTCAGGAAGTAAGCGGATATACAGTCCGAGGCTCGGGAAGCAAGCAGGTGTACAGTCCGAGGCCCAGGAAGTAAGCAGGTGTACAGTCCGAGGCTCGGGAAGTAAGCGGGTGTACAGTTTGAAGCCATAGATGCAAGTATATACAGTTGTTCGCTGCTCTTGTGACTGAGTTGATTTCGGCCATATGAGCAGTATTTTTTATGAGCAGTATTTTTTATAAGCAGTATTCTTTCATGAGCAGTATTCCTATAAGAGCAGTTTTTATTAAGACAGGCAGTAATTCTGAGACCGCCCGGCAGTTAGAGCAGGCATCTACGGTATTGTACAGATCAGTATTTCGGGGCGGGACAGGAACCGCAGCGGGACGACGCTATTGCCCAGCCCCCTGTTCAGGTAGACCCTGATGCCGTTCACACGCTGTAAGCCTCTTTTAATGCCCATCCTGCACAGTTGGTCGTCACGCAGGAGCGTGAATTCGAGGTTGAACGGCATCCATATCTGGCCGCCGTGGAAGTGGCCTGTGAACATGTAATCCACTATATTCCCGGGTATGCTCAGCACCAGGTCCGGGTTGTGCGTTATTGAAATTTTCGGGGCGCCGGGGATGCATCCATCCAGGGCCTTGTCGATATCCGGGCTGCCCCTCCTCAAATCATCGATCCCTATGATATTGTACTTCCGACCGTCTTTTTCCACTGTCACAGCCTTGTTTATCAGGACTTCCACCTGGATCGCCTCTAATTCCCGGATGAAGTTCTGCAGCCCTTCGCTGTTAGACCTGAATGCCTTATATTCATGGTTGCCGAGACACATTATGGTCCTTCGGCCCCTGGTGAATGTATGCAGGTACCGGAGAAAATCCGCAGCATAAACAGGCTTATTGATATAGTCGCCTGAAATAAGTATGACATCGGGATTCTCGGCTTTTACTGCCTTTCTGACGCGTTCTGCCTGGATCCCGGTCATATTGACATGCAGATCGGAAAGATGCATGATGCGAAGGCCTGTCCCCTTTTTGGAGAAATCGAGCCTCTCTATCTTGAGCCATGTGGTCTCGAAAACCATATATGCATAGAACGCTGCTATGACCAATAGCACTATAGCCAGAACCATGAAGCATTCTCCCATTGTTAACGGATATATATAAATATACCAATTGCCGGCAGAGTCAGCAATATCTATTTCAACTGTTGCCGACAGAGTCAGCAATATTTGTTTCAACTGCCGTATTTGACTATTGCCGGTTTTGAAAATATAATTAAAGTATCAGGCTGGGAGCCAGAATTTATACCGGATGGCGATCATTATGAAGGGCGAATGCTGCGACAGTTGCGAAGAACTGAAGACTGATCCGGAACGGGTCAGCAGGGTCAGAAACTGTATGATAAAGGATGACGAGGCGATCATGCTTTCCGAGCTGTTCAAAGTGCTCGGGGATCAGACGAGGATAAAAATCATCTTTGCGTTGTCCTGCTGCGAAATGTGCGTATGCGATATCGCAGAGGCCATAAACATGACGCAGTCAGCTGTTTCTCACCAGCTCAGGCTCATGAGGAACATGAAGCTGGTCAAATACAGAAAGGAAGGCAAGTCCGTATACTACTCGCTGGACGATGACCATATTCTGCAACTTTTCAACCAGGGCATGGAGCATGTTAAACATGGATGACCGGACAAGCGGATTTGTGTATAACCGGGTGGGTGGATCCGTGTATGACCAGACAAGCGGATTTGCGTATAACCGGGCGGGTGGATCCGTGTATGACCGGACAAGCGGATTTGCAGATAACCAGGCGGGTGGATCCGAGCATGACCGGACAAGCGGATTTGCGTATAACCAGGTAGATGGATACGTGCATGACCGGACAAGCGGATTTGCGTATAACCGGGTGGGTGGATCCGAGCATGACCGGACAAGTAGATTTGCATATGACAAGGCGAACGGATTTATGACAATGGAAACCATAACAGCCGATGGCTTGATGACCGAATTTTCCCTGGAGCGGATACTTACAGTACCTAAGAAATATAAGTACGAAACCCACATGCATACGATGGAGGCAAGTGCATGTGCCGGAAGCACCGGGGCTGAAATGGTGCGTGCCTATTACCGGGCGGGTTACTCGGGCATCATAGTCACAGATCACTTCTTCAACGGGAATTCCTGCATACCTGCTCATCTGCCGTGGGCGCAGCGGGTGGAGTTGTTCTGCCGGGGGTACGAAAACGCGTTGCAGGAAGCAAGAAAGCTTGATTTCCATGTGTTTTTCGGATGGGAATACAACGACAACGGGGCCGAATTCCTGACATACGGACTGGGAAAGGATTTTCTTCTGAAGCACCCTGACATGTTGTCCTGGCCGATCGAGAAATATCTCAGGGTAGTGCGGGAGCACGGGGGGTTCGTATCGCAGGCGCATCCATACCGGGAAGCATGGTACATAGGGGAAATACGCGTTTTTCCCGAGCTTGTGGATGCTATAGAAGTCAGGAATACCAGCCACAGGAATCCGATTTTCGACAAGCGGGCGCTTGAACTGGCCAACAAGTACGGGCTCTGTCATACCGGGGGTTCCGATGCGCATTTCGCAGAGTATCTGCCGGGAGGCGGAATGGAGTTCGACTGCGAACTGTTCACCATCGAGGATTTCATACGTGCCGTAAAGGAAGGAAAAGGCAGTGTGATACCATGAAAAAAGAGGACAATGGTCGGATTATGTCGAATCTATATCGCAGGACTGAGTTGCGAATCTATATTGATAGCATTGCAATGCCGCAGCCAGGGACATCGATGCCGGGGCTCGCGGCACATTGAAGATATGTGAAATTGCAGGAGTGGCTGCGTGATGGGCATACCTCTAATATTCTCTGTAGTCTTCAGTTCGATCTGTATAGTGAGCCTCTACCTCGGCATTTACACACTTTATACGAATCCGGGATCCGTGACGAACCGGCTCTTTTTTGCACTGACAACGACACTGTTCATCTGGTCATTCGGCTTTGCCATGGCGATATCAGCGGCCGATCTGCCCACATGCCTGTTCTGGAGACGGTTCGCAGCCATCGGCTGGGGAATTTTCTTCAGCGTCCTGCTCCATTTCATAATATCGCTGACCGGCAGGAGCCGCCTGCTGAACAGGTGGTGGAAGTATGCGCTCCTTTACCTTCCGGCGGGAGTCTGCCTTTCGGTATTTACATATCTCCCCGGATATTTTCCGCGGCTCAATCCGAATCAGTACAACCTTGTACAAACACCCATGGGGTGGGTCAATGTTTCGATCAAAAACCCATGGGACTGG
>JAAZKL010000019.1 GCA_012799845.1 Clostridiaceae bacterium | reverse complement strand
TTTAACAACTGCTCCAGCCTTTTGCTGCCTATCTTTTCTATAAAGGCTGCCGGATTCCCGCCCGTGGCCTCCCAGAGCGACGCATCGGCCCTTTTGAACATTTCTTCTGTGGAAAATTTTAAATGAATTGGCGAAAAAAACTTAACCAAAATTTAATAATAGATAATAGAAAATGTGCTATTATTAATAAAACCTGCAATGAATATTATGGTTAATGAAGTATAATTTTCAGCAATTTATAATACAGAAAACATTGGAGTGATCAAATGAGACCAGCAGGAAGAATAACAGTACCAACAGTAATACCTCGAAGGCTTTCCAGGCTCAGTGACATCGCGAATAACCTGTGGTGGACCTCGAACTGTGAAGCCGCAGAAATGTTCAAAAGGGCCGATGCGTCGCTCTGGGAGGCCACGGGCGGGAATCCGGCAGCCTTTATAGAAAAGATAGGCAGCAAAAGGCTGGAGCAGTTGTTAAACGATGAGGATTTTCTGGGTTTGTATGATGATGTAGTAAGCAAGTTCGATACATATATGAACCGCACCGACACCTGGTTCAGCAGGACATACCCCGACATGGACGGGCACATGGTGGCTTACTTCTCCGCTGAATACGGCCTGAGCGAGGCGCTTCCCATTTATTCGGGCGGGCTCGGCGTGCTGTCAGGCGACCATTGTAAATCGGCCAGCGACCTGGGGATCCCGTTCACGGCGGTCGGGCTGTTTTACAGGCAGGGCTATTTCAACCAGAAGATAAATCACGAGGGCATACAGGAGACCAGCTTCAGTATACTCAAAATAAATGAACTCCCTGTCAGCCAGGTTACCGATGAAAAAGGAGAACCCGTGCTGATCAGCGTGGAACTGCCCGGAAGGACGGTTTATGCTTCGATATGGCAGATAAAGGTCGGAACCGTGAACCTCTACCTGCTTGACTCGGACGTGCCTTCGAATATGGAGCAGGACAGGCATATAACTGCGAGGCTGTACGGCGGGAACCATGATACGAGGATACAGCAGGAAATACTTCTGGGGATAGGCGGAGTCCGGGCACTGGAAGCTCTCGGCATCAGGCCGACGGTTTACCATATCAATGAAGGCCATTCAGCTTTCCTGTGCTTTGAGCTTATCAGGCGGAACATGGTAAAATACGGCATCAGTTTCCATGAAGCCAGGGAGATCGTTTCCTCATCGCTGGTTTTCACGATCCATACGCCGGTCCCGGCAGGAATCGATGTATTCTCACATGACGCCATGGATATGTATTTTACAGCTTTCAGAGAATCCTTGGGCATCAGCCGCGATGAATTCCTGTCCCTGGGGCAGGACCCCGGCAACCCGTATGGTTTCAACATGGCTGTCCTGGCAATGAAAATGACCTCGGGCAGGAACGGCGTCAGCAAGCTCCACGGCGCTGTGACAAGGCGGATGTTCGGTAACCTGTGGCCCGGTATTCCGGAAGACGAGGTGCCTGTAACACATGTTACCAACGGCATCCATACCCTTACATGGCTGTCCCCCGCTCTGCGGAAGCTTTTTGACAAGTATTTGCCAAAGGGATGGGAAAACAGGTTATATGACCGCAGTATATGGAAACATATCGAAAACATTCCGGACGAGGAACTCTGGGAAGTCCATGCCAGTCTGAAGAAACGAATGACAGATTACGTGAACGGCAGGATCCGCTCCGGCAATATGTCAAACAGCGTAATGAAGCCCTGCAGAATCCTCGATCCTGATGCGCTCACGATAGGCTTTGCCAGGAGGTTCGCCACTTATAAGCGGGCTGCGCTGATCTTCAGGGACATCGACCGGATCAGGAAGCTGCTCAACAAGGAAAACGCCCCCGTCCAGATCATATTTGCCGGCAAGGCCCATCCTGCCGATAAACCGGCACAGGATATAATCAAATATATTAATGATATTTCAGAGCAGGAAGGGTTCAATGGCAAGGTTGTACTGCTCGAAAACTATAATATGGCACTGGCCCGCTGGCTGATCCAGAGCGTCGACGTTTGGCTCAACAACCCCCGCATGCCGTTGGAAGCGAGCGGCACCAGCGGCCAGAAAGCCGGCCTCAATGGCGCGCTCAATTTCAGCGTACTGGACGGCTGGTGGAGAGAAGGTTTCAACGGTCAAAACGGCTGGGCTATCGGCGATGAAACCGTTTACGCCAGTGAATTTTACCAGGACAGCGCAGACAGCGAATCGCTGTACGAAACACTAGAGAACAGCATAATCCCGCTTTATTACCAGAGAGATGAGAAAGGCGTCCCGACGGGCTGGGTCAGGATGATGAAAGAATCCATCATGTCGCTGGCGGCATTTTTCAGCACCCACCGGATGCTGCAGGACTACATTGCAAAGTTGTATGTGCCCGCGATGAGAAAGATTTGCGATTTTTCCGCCGGAGGCCATACGGATGTGGACTGCCAGGTGGTCATACGGCTGGCGCAGTGGAAGAAGTTCGTCCGTGACAACTGGCACCTTGTTTCCGTCAGGAGCGCCGGCGCAAAGACCGAAGCACCTGTTGCAGGAACCGGTGCCGGGGCTGACGGGTTTGTCGCGGCGGAAGGCGACGGCATTGCAACTGCTGCCAACAACGCATTTACCGCCGATATCGTATCAGCTCCCGGTGCGAAAACCACGCTGGAATCGGTCGTGTCGCTTGGTGCGCTCAA
>JAAZKL010000158.1 GCA_012799845.1 Clostridiaceae bacterium | reverse complement strand
GATCCCCTCCTCCGACATCTACTGACCATCGATCAGTAGCCTTATTAATATAATAATGCACTACTGAATCATAGGAGAATAAGCCTGGCGGGATTTCAACTAAATAAGCCTGGCTGTATTTCAACTGAATAAATCATGGCTGGATTTCTTGCGATAAGTCAGGCTGCATTTCTCACGAATGCGCCCGACTGGATCTCAAGTAAATGCGCCCGACTGGATCTCAAGTAAATGCGCCCGACTGGATATCAAGTAAATAAGCCAGGCTGGATCGCAGGCAAATCAGCGTTACAACGGTTCTGGCTCAGTTCAGAACCAAGTTCCGGTTGAGTTCAAAGGAAGTTTTCTTGTTGATTGGCTATCGTTTTGATTGGCTATACTGACGTTTTGACCCTGTGAAAAAGTTACTCACAACTTTACTTGATTTTTTGTCAGCCTGTTTGATCAAATTTTCAAGTAAAGTGCTTGCCTTCCGCAATTATTATTGAAATGTTTCAATAATAATTAACATAATATTCCCTATACAGCGTTATGGTAAATGAAAAAAATCAAAGTTGAAAACTTTAGCTGCAATTTTGATCAACAGGGGTGACAAAATTTCAACTAAAGTCCAGATACGCACCATTTCCCTGGGAAACAATACGAATCTGCGTATGATGGCAATAAGCCAGTAAAAGCCCGTTAAATAATCGTGATATTTGAGTGTAGAAAAATTGGTGGATTACAGGAATCACAGGGAAAGGATCAAAAGAAAGGGAAGGAAAAGGAAAAAAATACGAAATAGTACGGAATAAATAGTACGAGATAATGCAGGACAAATCTCAGTGTTGACAGTTATGATATTAAGTGAGTATAATAACGGAAACATAGTCGCGCATTAACAATGCATTGATCTACAGAGCATATAGAGCGCATAAAGCAAACAAATCACATAGAGCAAGAGCGTATAAAGCGTATAAAGTGAATAATTCGCATAGAGCACATAAGCAAATAAAGCACATAGAGCGCGTAGAACAAACAGAGTATTAAGCCAATAAAGAAAACATAGCAAAACAGCAAATATAGTAAAACAACAAATATAGCAAAACAGCAAATATAGCAAATAAAGCGTACAAATCAAATAAAGTATATAATGCGTATAAAGCATATACAGGACAACACAAAAATATTGCTAAAAGCGATGACGGAGAAGAAGTAGGAATAATGGATCCCGACAGAGAGTACCCGGGCGGTGAGAGGGGCGGGGAGGCTTATTCTGAATACATCTCCGGAGCTGCAGGCTGAAAATGCATCCGCGTCATGTATGAGTAGGCTGTGCCGGAAACCTGCGACCGTTATAACGCTAGTGGATAATGTGACTGTTGCATGAGATGCTGTGCAAAGTGGAATGAGCTGCCATACGGTGGTATGAGCTGCCGTACAGTGATGAGCTGCCGTACAGTGATGAACTGCCGTACAGCGCATGAGTTGCCATACAGTGGCATGAGTCGCCGTACAGCGCATGAGCTGCCATACAGTGGTATGAGCTGCCGTACAGTGATGAACTGCCGTACAGCGCATGAGCTGCCAAACAGTGAATGAACTGTTGTGCTTTACTTGATATGCGGGATCACATCACAGCACACGTCCATAATAAGGTCGGTGCCGCAAGGTATCGATGAACCGAGGTGGTAACACGAAGCGTCAGCTCTCGTCCTCTGGAAATATACAGGGGACGGGAGCTTTTTTAATTTGGCGGACGGATCAAAGTACTCGACAGATTAAAATAGATCAAAGTGCTTGATGGATCGAATGCAAGATGAACCCAAATGCAAGATGAACCCAAATGCAAGATGAATCCAAATGCATAATAAATCAAAAATGCTTAAGGATCAAAAGCATAATAGATCGAAATGCTTGATGGATCGAAATGCAAGACAGATCAAAATGTTTTATATCAAAATACTGCATAATCAAAAAGAAAGGGTGGTTTTATGTTTTCCATCGATGAACAGATCAGGATCATTTCCAAAGGGGCGGAAGAAATAATCGACACGGCAGAGCTTGAAGAGAAGCTCCGCGCCTCGCAGAAAACCGGCAGGCCGCTGACAGTCAAGCTTGGACTGGACCCGACGGCGCCGGACATTCATCTGGGGCATACGGTCGTGCTTCGGAAAATAAGGCAGTTTCAGGATCTTGGCCACAGGGCGGTCATTATTATCGGCGATTTTACGGGCATGATCGGAGACCCCACGGGGAGGTCGAAAACTCGCAGACAGCTCACCCGTGATGAAGTCAAGGAGAATGCCAGGACTTACGAAGAACAGATGTACAAGATCCTGGACAGGGACAAGACGGAACTCCGCTTTAACAGCGAATGGCTGTCAAAGCTGAATTTTGCGGATGTGATAGGTCTGACATCCAAATACACCGTCGCCAGGATGTTGGAGCGCGAGGATTTTCATACCCGTTTTGAAGCCAATGAACCAATAGGCATCCATGAATTCCTCTATCCCCTGATGCAGGGTTACGACTCTGTGGAAATCAATGCGGATGTTGAACTTGGGGGGACTGAGCAGAGATTCAACATACTGATGGGCAGAAAGCTTCAGAAGGATTTTGGCCAGCAGAGCCAGGTGGCATTGTTCATGCCTGTGATCGAAGGTATCGACGGTGTGGAAAAAATGAGTAAAAGTTTAGGAAATTACATCGGAATAAATGAAGACGCCCAGAACATATACGGCAAGGTCATGTCAATACCTGATCACCTTATAATAAAGTATTTCAGGCTCGTAACGGATGTCCACCCGGATGAGGTCGATTCCATGGAAAAAGTCCTGGACAGCAATGAAGTGAACCCAAGGGACCTGAAAATGAAACTTGCCTTTGAAATCACAAAACTATATCATGGAGATAAGGAAGCGGTCCGGGCAGAGGAAAATTTCATCTCAGTGTTCCAAAGGAAAGGTATCCCGGAAGATATGGCAGAGTACAGGCTTGACGCAGAACCGGCTTCGGGAAGCGGCATCGATATGGCGGAACTGCTGGTGAAGCTGGGCTTCTGTGCAAGCAAAAGCGAGGCGAGAAGGCTGATAGAACAGGGCGCTGTCAGGATCAACGGAGAGAAGCTAAGCAGCTTTTCTGTACCCGGACTGAATAACGGAGATGTGATACAGGCAGGAAAGTTGAAATTCGCACGGATCCTGCTGCCGGAAGGAATGTAAGGAGGGGTTGAGATGAAGCTTTTCAAGGAATTCAAGGAATTCGCAGTGAAGGGAAATGTCATAGACCTTGCAGTTGGCGTTATCATCGGCGGCGCATTTGGCAAGATCGTGACTTCGCTGGTCAATGACGTTATAATGCCGTTGTTGTCGTTTGTCACCAAAAGCGGAGCGCTGAGCTTCGAAAACCTGTTTATTGCTCTTGACGGCAACAAATACGAGACACTGGCCGCTGCACAGGAGGCAGGAGCATCCACCTTCAACTACGGGCTGTTCCTGACAAACGTACTTGACTTTCTGATCATAGCATTTGTCATATTTATATTTATAAAGCAGATCAACAGGTTCAAGAAAAAGCCTGAACCGGTGCCGGTGACGACGAAGGAATGCCCGTACTGCCGCACCGCCATCCACAAGGATGCCGTACGGTGCCCGAACTGCACATCGGAACTCCGCTGACATACGGAGTTCCGACGGCAAGAGTGGGGGTTGAAAGTTAGCCTGAAAGGGGATCAGTTAACTTATAAGGGAATTTGCTTGTTAACCATAAAGGGGATCAGTTACCTTAAAGGGGATTTGCTTGTTAACTTAAAAGGGGTCAGTTACCTTAAAGGGAATTTGCGGGTTAACCTAATGGGATCCGATGATCCAGGTAACAGGCAGTCACCGTACCAGCCTGATACCGCTGTCGAAAGATTCCATGAAGACAAGGTCTCCGGGAGAACTGATAACCTCGATGCCACCGTTGAAGATGATATTTTTGGCGATTATCCTTCCGTAAATCGTATGGAGGCCGTTGTTGAGCACCACGGTCCCGTTGGGCGCATAAATGGTTCCGCGTATGACTGCTCCGGAATTGTTGAAGTGTATATTGCCGTTCTGCGAGTATATGCAGATGGAATCTGTGCCCGGGCTCTCGTACACTACAGAATTGTTGAAGTTGATATTGTCTTTGGCGAATATGGTCCCGATGCCGGAGAATTTATTGCTGTTGAAGTTGATATGGCCGTTTACATATATGGCTTCATTGACGTGGAGGTCGCCGTTGAAGCTTTGGATGGAGTTGTAATAAGTGCCCTGGCTTTGCGCAAGCTGCTTTATCTCCTCGGAAAAATCGGGCATCTCTATATAGCTGCTGAAGGGACGCTGCTCTCCAATGTCTGTGTGGGAACTGTTCAGAGTGATCCTGCCGACAGTGTCGAGCACGCCGGTGATGACAAGCGAATCGTGGTTGCCGTTGTAGCGGAAGCCGTTGTTGGAATGAACGCTTCCTTCCACATATGTGTCTTTGCCGTTTGAGTTGAGGATGAGTTCCTGGTTTGTGCTGCCTGAGAATATGGCATATTCAAAAGCGCCTCTCATATATGCGCCGCCCTTCTGTGCCGTAGCGGAAGCCCGGACTTCTACGGTTTCAACGCCGAGTATGCCGGCCAGAGTATAATTGAACAAGTGGGCTGCTTCTACAGTCACCTGCCTGTCATTGTGAGCGAAACTGACATCTGTTGCCGCGTCTCCGAAACCGTTGCTGTCCAGGTATTCGTACGCCGTATCAGACGTATCAGATGTGGATGGCAGATCCTGTGCTGCAGCCAGCGCAGCCGAGTCGACGGCGTTCTGGAGTTTGCTCTTTTGTATGCTTACAATGCCGATATCTACGACAAGCGCACAGAAGCCCAGAAGCAGCGTCATAATCAAAGCAGTTATGACAGCTGCGGTTCCTTTGCAGCTTTTTAAGGAAATGTACATGGAAGCACCTCCCTGATTTTATTCTATAGCCTGTGCAGAATAAATAAAGGTACGGTGGTCACAACATTTATGGGGAAAAAGTACTATTTTTAACCGCGCGATGAAGTAATCTGAGCCATGTGATCAAGCAATCCGGACTGTGGAATGAACAAATTCGGACCCGGTGAAGAAGCGATTTGAACTGTGCAATGAGCAAATTTGGACCTGGTGATGGATCGATATGAGCTATTTAAAGAATCGATTGAAGCTGAGTAATGACTATTTGAGCCATGAGATTAACCGAAACGCCGTAAAGTGTTATAATGTGAGAAGCACAATAATGTGAGAAGTGTTATAATGCAGGCATAGAGTATATATAGCGCAAATTGCTGTTGGGATACATAAACAACTGATAGCTTTTACCTTCAATATTACCGGTGGAATATGAAAAAAGGAGAAAACAGAAGATGGTGGTCATAAAAAAGGTCGGGGCAAGGGATGAAATGGAGCAGGTGTATGGTATCAGGCGGGAAGTGTTCATTGATGAACAGGGAGTGCCTGAAGATATAGAGATGGACGGCTGTCAGGAAGAAGATGCGCAGGTGTGGTATAGGCGAAGGCATCTGCAGGCTTTTGATCGCACTGGCGAAGGATAGCGGCGCAAATAGTATAGTATTGTATGCACAGCTTACCGCTGAGGCGCTTTATACACGCCTGGGATTTCAGCGTGAGGGCGATGTTTTCACGGAAGCCGGCATAGAGCATGTGAGGATGACCAGGCAGATATAATCGTTCCTTTGTGCATTGTTGAATGGCAAACTTGCGGGCTTTACCTGTAGTAGTCTTTATCATTTACCGATAGCGGTCTCGGGATTTGCTGATAGTGGTAAGACAACTTTACTTGATAGTGGTAAGACAACTTTACTTGAATTTTTGTCGGGGGGGATGAGCAGAATTTCAGCTAAAGTGAGTATTTCCCAACTATTTTATTGAAATGATTCAATAATGAGTGACATAATATGCTCTCTACAGCATTATAGTTAATGAAAAATTTCAAAACCAAACACTTTAGTTGCAATTTTGATCAATCAAACGGCTACAGACTTGATTGCCTGATACAGATCAATCAAACGGTTATTGAATTTCAGCAATTTATCCGTATGCTTTGTGAAATTTTTGTTTATTTTTACCCGTAACTGATATTGACATTCATTATCAATTGGGCTACAATCAAATTAAATGATAGTCATTATCAATTACAGGTGAGAATATGACACTGGATGAGGCAAAACGCGGAGATCAAATCGAAATCATATATATCAAAGATGCGCTGGTCCGTTCGCAGGCTATAAGGCTTGGCATATCCGAGGGTTCAAGGATGCTGTGTACCGAAATAGTGCCGCATGGCCCCATAGTCCTGAAAAACAGGAAACAGGAAGTAGCCATAGGGCAGAAGATCGCACACAAAATTAAGGTGGAAAGGGTAGGATAGCTATGTCCTGTCATAAATCGGTCGAGGCCGGAGAAGCCGTCGTGGAAGGCGCTCCGAAGCTTGTGCTGGCAGGCAACCCCAATGTGGGAAAGTCTGTCTTTTTTAATGCTCTTACAGGTATGTATGTGGATGTATCGAATTTCCCGGGAACGACTGTTGAAATAAGCAGCGGCAGGTACGGCGACTATGTCGTGATCGACACCCCCGGAGTCTATGGAGTTTCATCATTCAACGACGAGGAGAAGGCAGCCCTGGATATCATACTGGAAGCTGATATGATTCTGAACGTTGTCGATGCGGTCCACCTGCACCGTGACCTTTTTCTGACCCAGCAGCTTATCGATATGGGCAAAAGGGTCATTATCGCTCTCAACCTCATGGATGACGCCGAAAAAAACGGCATAAGCATCGATGTACCAAAGCTTTCGGAAATGCTTGGAGTTCCGGTCGTTGCGACAATGGCGGTGAAAAACGTGGGCATTGCGGAGGTCCTGGGCCGGATCGAAGACGCGTCGCAAGGGAACAGGCTGTATGACATCGAGGAAATGCTGAAGGCGTATACGGAGAAAGGCCTGACAGAAGCTGAGGCCCTGATGGTGCTCGAGGATGACGGCGAGACATGCAAAAGGGTGGGGATACAGCCTGCCGGGCTGCAGGAGAAGATTTACAGGCAGAGGCGTGCCAGGGTCGATGAGATGGTAGCGGCGGTCGTGACCGAGACCGATAACAAGGCGAGCTTTTCAGTGAAGCTGGGACGGCTGATGCTGAGGCCTCTGACCGGCATTCCGATGCTTGCAGTGACGCTGTTTGCCGTATTCATGATCGTAGGCGTCTTCATGGGGCAGGTGGTCGTGGAACTGACGGAAGAGAAAATAATGGGCGGTATATACCGGCCATTTGTTGTTGAGCTTGTCGGCAAGGTGATCCCGCCTGATTCATTTTTTGGCCAGGTCCTTGCAGGAGAGTTCGGGCTGCTCACGATGACGCCTGTCTATATACTGGGTTTGCTGCTCCCGCTCGTTATCGGTTTTTACCTGATGCTTTCCATACTGGAAGACTCCGGTTATCTGCCGAGGATAGCCGTACTGACCGACAGGCTGATGACCAGGGTCGGGCTGAACGGCAGGGCGATTATCCCGACCATACTTGCATTCGGCTGCTTTACCGCGGCTACGATGACAACGAGGCTGCTGGGCTCCAGGCGGGAACGCGTGATCGCCACCGCACTCCTGGGGCTGACCATTCCGTGCTCGGCCCAACTGGGCGTTATTGCGGGCATGCTCTCGTCCCTGGGAATACCGTATATACTGTTTTATGCTTTTGTGCTCATATTGCTGTTCGGACTGGTGGGAAGACTGCTGAACAGGCTCCTGCCGGGCGAATCCAGCGGCCTTTTGATCGATCTGCCTGCCATACGTCTGCCGGGTGTCAAAAATGTATTGAAGAAAACTTTTGTGAAGACTAAAATGTTTTTAAAGGAAGCGACTCCGCTTTTTGCGCTGGGAGCGCTGATCATTTCAGTGCTTCAGTATTTCGGGATTCTCGAGGCTGTCCAGGATGCGATCTCGCCCCTGACGGTAGCGTGGCTGAAACTGCCCAGGGAAATGGCAACGGTGTTCATCATGGGCATGATCCGAAGGGATTTCGGTGCTGCGGGACTCAACAGCATGGTGCTGACAGGTCCCCAACTGATGACTGCGCTGATTACGATAACATTGTTTGTTCCCTGCATTGCCGCAGTGATAGTCATTTTCAAAGAGAGATCGAAGGGCGAAGCAGCCCTG
>JAAZKL010000157.1 GCA_012799845.1 Clostridiaceae bacterium | reverse complement strand
AGCTGGCAGGCGGCGTAGCAGTCATCCAGGTCGGTGCTGCAACGGAAGTAGAAATGAAGGAAAAGAAGCTTCGCATAGAGGACGCTCTCGCAGCAACGAAGGCTGCAGTAGAAGAGGGCATCGTGGCAGGCGGCGGCACGGCATTCGTGGATGCTATTCCGAAGGTAGCGGCGCTGCTTGATGAGATCAGTGGAGATGAAAAGACAGGCGTACAGATCATACTGAAAGCTCTCGAAGAGCCTGTCAGACAGATCGCTGCCAATGCGGGGCTCGAAGGTTCCGTCATCGTAGACAAGGTCAAAAACAGCGCGATCGGCACAGGCTTCGATGTATTGACAGAGCAGTACACCGATATGATCAAGGCAGGTATCGTCGATCCTACCAAGGTCACAAGGACTGCTCTCCAGAACGCTGCATCCATAGCAGCGATGGTGCTCACCACCGAAAGCGTCGTTGCGGACAAACCGGAGAAAGAACCTCCGATGCCGGCTGGCGGCGGCGCCGGAATGGGCGGCATGTACTAAAAGCCGGGATGCCCGCGTGACAGGCGGCATATGCAAAAAACCGGGATGCCCTCGTGGCAGACGGCATATGCAAAAAACCGGGATGCCCTCGTGGCAGACGGTATATGCAAAAAACCGGGATGCCCTCGTGGCAGACGGCATATCCTGAAAAACGAAAAGATCATTATACTGAAAAGACCCGCTTCAAGCGGGTCTTTTTATGCGTTGGTCCATAGGTCTTGCGTATGGGTCTATTTATGCCTGCTGCGCTGTTTATTTGGTTGCAGCCGCGCAGGAGCAAAAAAGTGAAAGCGCCTTTATTTCCCGGGAAATAAGGCTGGGTGTGCAAAAAAACCGGAGAAACAAGGTTGGGTGTGCAAAAATTCAAGTAATGTGTGTATTTCCCGTCATTTTCATTGAATTCTTTCAAGAGTTGTCGACATAAAATGTTCTGTAACGCATTATGGTTAATGAAAAATCTCATTGCCACACACATTAGTTGAATTTTTGATCACTCGAGTACCATTTCCGTATTTCACCAAAGGATTTCCGGTATTTCACTATAGGATTTCCATATTTCGTCGAAGGATTTCAGCATTTCACAAAGGTTTCCCACATTTCACCAGAGGAGTTCCTCGGTTTCCTGAATTTCATTGAATTTCTTCAATAATTTACTATCCCACAGGTCCGTCTCCCGCATGGCCAAGGGGCTTCAGTGCAGCCGCAGGGTTTCCCGCATGGTCAAGGGGCACTACGCAGCTTAAGGGTTCCCACATAGCCCAGATTTGCCCTCACGGCTTGTGGGCCTACTGCGCAGCCTCAGGGTCTCACGTACAGCCTCAGACTCTCCTGCACGGCTTGTGAGCCTCCCGCGTAGCCCAGACTCTCCCGTACGGCTTATGTGCCCCGCGCAACCAGACTCTCCCGCACAGCCGCAGTGCCCCCGCACATCCGCAGACTCTCCTGCATATCCGGTGGGCATCACTCATAACTTGTCACTTATGCCGCAGACAATTTTTCCCGGGCTGTGGTATTATATAAGAAAACCTTGTACTACATATCCTGAAGACAGGAAAGGGAAAAACGATGGCTGATCATGTTTATTACATAATTGCCGGTATCATTGTCCTTTCAGGGATAATCATATCCAATCATATCAAAGTGAAACGGAAACGGAATGAGCTTAAGCAAAAGATCGAAGAGCAGTGGGGCTGTGTTCCCGAAATCGGATACAAGGATAATGACATGAAAGCCATAGCCGGTTTTTACAGGGAGTTTTGCAGTAACAGTGAGGGGAGTTTCTATATAGACGATATCACATGGAACGATCTGGACATGGACGGGGTTTTCAGGAGGGTCAACAGCACACAGTCCACCGTCGGCGAAGAAAATTTGTATACGCTGATGAAAAGCCCAGTTTTTGACAGTGCCGAACTCAAGGAGAGAGACAGGCTCATAAAATATTTCACGGAGAACCCTGCCGAGCGCCTGAAACTTCAGATGATGCTGGCAGGGCTCGGGAGGAGGAGAAATACCCGGGTGTACGAGTATTTTTTCGGAAGGCCTGTCACATTCAGATATTGGAGGTATGCAGTGCAGGCAGCGGCACTGCTCATTGCGCCCTTGCTCATGATTGTTGACGTCCCTGCCGGGTTTGCAGCCGTCGTGGCGCTGTTCCTGTTCAACATGATGACATATCACAAGGTAAAAAGCGATTATGAAATCTATCTGAACGGCCTCTGCTACCTGGTCGATATCATAAGGTGCTCCAAGAAAATCGCAGGTTCCGGTATTCCGGGGATAAAGGAATATGTCGGCAGGCTTAAAGATCTTTCCGGGCGGCTGAGGTCACTCAGCATAAATTCCTTCTATCAGCTTTTTTATCAAACTGCTGATTTTATGTTCCTGGAACCGCTGAAAACCATGTTCCTCTTAGAACTCATAGCTTTCGGCAGGCTTCTGGAAACCATATACGAACATAAACAGGTACTCCGTGAGATGTATGAAACCGTCGGATACCTAGACAGTATGATCTCCGTCGCCTCATACAGAGAATCACTGAGCTTTTATACTGTTCCCGAATTGTATATAAGTGATGAAGAGAGACCGATATCGATTTCCTTCACAGACGCCTGCCATCCCCTGATCAGTGATGCGGTGCCGAATTCCATCGATATGACCAGGCCGGTCCTCATAACTGGCTCGAATGCGTCGGGCAAGTCGACTTTCCTGAAAACTGCCGCAATAAATGCAATCCTCGCGCAGACGATATACACCTGTGTTGCCCGCAAATACAGATCCTGCTTTTTCAAGGTACTCACATCGATGGCGATGAAGGACGACCTGGAAAGCAATACGAGCTATTATATCGCCGAGATCAGGTCGCTCAAAAGGATAATGGACAATATCAGCGGTACGGTGCCGCTACTGTGCATGATAGACGAGGTGCTGAGGGGGACGAACACCATCGAGAGGATAGCTGCTTCCACCGAAATACTGCGTCACTTCTCCGGCGGCAACTGCATACTTATGGCTGCCACTCATGATATAGAGCTTGCGGAGATACTGAAAAACCTGTATGATAACTATCATTTCACGGAGAAGTACGAGAACAATGAAATAAAGTTCGAATATAAGCTCCATCCGGGAAAGTCAACGACGCATAATGCGATAAAGCTGCTCAAAGTAATGGGCTATCCGGACCGGATAATCGAAAATGCGGAAGACAGGGCCGAGAGATTTCTGAGCGAAGGCAAATGGCATCCGGTACAGGGGCATCCGGCACAGGAGCATCTGGCACAGGGTCGTCCGGCACAGGATGGACTAAACAGTCCGGTATGAATGACAATGTGGAGGCGAAGCAGAAATAGATATCAGGATCGAAAACAATCGTGAAATGACTGGCAGAAGCAAGGCAAGAAAAGACAGCGGGAGCGTAGAAGGAAGCAAGGTAAGAAAAGACTGCACGATCATGGAAGTAAGCAAATCCGGGAACAGCGGGAGCATGGAAGTAAGCAAGTCCGGGAACAGCAGGAGCATAGAAGGAAGCAAGTCCGGGGACAGCGGGATCATGGATGGGAACAGAATAGGGGAAGGCAGCCCTGTCACAGGCAGAAGCAAAACAAATAAAAGGAGAAAAGTCGGAATAATTGCTGCGGCCCTGATCATCACAGGCCTTTTTATTCTGTTGATCTTTGCTGCGTTCTACAGCGGGCTGACTGTCCGCACATACAGGGTCAGCACTGATAAACTTGATCCGGGGCAGAACGTAAGGATAGTGCTGATCGCCGACCTGCACAGCTGTATATATGGGGAGAACCAGGAGCATCTCGTGGATCTGATACAGAAGCAGGAACCAGATCTGATCGCCCTTGCGGGGGACATAGCCGACGAAAATGAACCCCTTGCAGGCGCAGAAATGTTCCTTGCCAATATCAGGGGAACGGCTCCCGTTTTCTATGTTTCCGGGAACCATGAATGCTGGTCCCGCAGAATAGAGGAAATTAAAGATATGGTGAAAAGGCACGGGGCAACAGTACTGGAGCACAGTGCCAGGACAGTCGCGGTCAATGGTGCGAGGCTCATTATATGTGGTGTTGACGACCCGGACATAAAACTGCATGAGGGATTCCAATATGACTGGAAGCGGGAGATGCACGACGCATTCGACGGCCTGGCTGATGATCCCGGATATAAGATACTGCTGTCTCACAGGCCGGAACTGGTCGGCATATACAAGGAATTCAGCTTCGACCTGGTTTTGTCCGGCCATTCCCACGGAGGGCAGGTAAGGATACCTTTTTTCTGAACGGACTGTATGCGCCTGATCAGGGATGGTTCCCCAAATATGCGGGTGTCGTTTACCGCGATGAAAACATGACGCTCATCGTCAGCCGCGGGGTTTCATACAATCCGAGGCTCCCGAGGATCTTCAATCCCCCTGAGGTCGTAGCAATAGACATATCCGGAGAGTAGGCAGCGCACAGCGCGCCATCTAAATATTGTTAATAAATAAATGGTATGATAAAATCAAAATTACACAACTATACCAAAATGGTTGCCGTACAGGAGGATTCTGAATGGATACTTTTATGGAAAAACTCGTTACAAGAAAGAAAACTTACATCGACCACTTGATCACAGCGGGCATCCTCATCGGATCGTTGCTGCTGATAACGGTAGTCCTTTCGATACAGATACTGGTGCAACTGGGACTGAGCCTTATATTCGCAGTCGGCATAGGATATCTTGCATATGTGCTGATAACTTCACGGAATATTGAATATGAATATATTGTGACCAATGGAGACCTGGATATAGACATGATCATATCCAAAAGGAAGCGGAAAAGGTTGTTCAGTGCCAGCTGCAAGGAGTTCGACATCGTGTCTCCGGTGAAGAGCAGCCACTTCAACCAGTCAGTGCAGAACATAAAAAACAGGATAGACGCATCAAGCTCGGCTGATTCACCGGATGCATACTTCATTACGCTGAATTACAACGGCGAGAGGACATTGGTCATTTTTGAGCCCACTGAGAAGATGCTGACCAATTTCAGGATCTATATACCGAGAAAAGTGTTCACGAGCTGAGGTGGTATAATGCCTTTTGAACTGGAGATACTGGTCAGATTGCTGCTCGCCGTGCTGCTGGGCGGGTTTATCGGTTATGAAAGGGAACATACGAACAGACCTGCCGGATTCAGGACGCATATACTCGTATGTGCCGGAGCAGCGCTGGTCATGGCCACTTCAGAGTATCTTGTCAGGAGATATTCCATTTCTGCGGTGGATCCTGCAAGACTGGGCGCCCAGGTTATCAGCGGCATCGGTTTCCTTGGCGCCGGCACCATCATACGCGACGGTGTCAACGTCCGTGGGCTTACGACAGCAGCAAGCCTCTGGGCCGTCTCCTGTGTCGGCATAGCGGTCGGATGCGGATTCTATTTGGGCGCCGTCATAGCAACGGTATTCATATACCTCACTCTCATAATCCTGAAAAAAGCGGAAAGGCGCTTTTCAAAGAGAGGCAGGCGCAGGACGTTCATTGTTGAATTCGGGAATGCCGGCGGCCAGGTGGGTCCTGTGAGCGAACTGCTGGAAAAGTACGGAGTCGAAATCAGGAATATACAGTTTTCCAAAGGCAAAGACGATTCCCGGGCGATAAGGCTGTTCGTCAGGTTGCCGGAGGGGACTGCAGTCGGGAAGATCCTTGAGGATCTGCGGTGGATCGAAGGCGTAACGAAAGCATACGAGGAGTAAGCTGTGTTCAGGACTTAATGCCCGGCGATCAGGGCGCATCCTCTCAAAGCACAACTTTTCGAAGCATGACATCTCAAAACACAACCTCTCAAGTCAAATCCGCTGTCTAGTCACAATGTGCAATCCTGCTTCACACTGCACAGCAAAAACATATGTGGTTCGGTACATCGACCGCATGAAAAGGTTGCATGAACAGGCAGCCTCTTTTTGTCATGGTCTGATACATGGAGCTTCATTTTGCGTCATGGTCTAATCCTTGACGTTTTTGAATAGAAATAGGACGTATACGAAAAAGAGACAGGGTCTATACGAAACAGAAACAGGATCTATACAAGAAAGAAACAGGATGTGTGCAAGACAGCAACAGTACGTACCAAGACAGTTACAGTACGTACACGGATCAGTTCATACGGCTAAATAAGGGGTGACTCTTTTGCGCAGGCAAAATGTTCAGGAAACAACGTACGAAAATGTGAGAGCATTTCCGGGACCAGATCCGGGGACCAATGCATATCCGGGAACAAGCAGGAGTTTGAAGGCAGATACAGGTATTAGCACAGATACAGGTCTGAGGGCAAAGACGGGGCTTAAGACAAAGTCAGATTTTATAACAGATAAAGGCCGCAGATCAGTTGAAGGTCTGAAAGTAAATATGGGTCCCGGAGCAAACACTAGTCTCAGAGCAAACACTAGTCTCAGAGCAAACGATGGTTCCGGAGCAAATATGGGTCTCAGAGAGAACACCGGTCTAGCTGCAAACACCGGGCCCTGGACTGTTGAAGGTCTGAGCCATGAGGAGGCCGAGGAGAGGTTTCTCAGGTACGGCCCGAACCTGCTGATGGAAAAGAAAATGATATCGCCGGTGAGGCTGCTGTTCAGCCAGTTTACAGATATAATGGTTATAATACTCATGATCTCCACGGCGATATCCGCATTTATGGGCGAGCTCACCGAAGCCGTCACTATAGTCGCAATAATCACTCTCAATGCATTTCTGGGGTTCATACAGGAATACAAAACCGAAAAGACCATGGAGGCTCTGAAAAGCCTGACCGCACCTGAGGCAAAAGTCATCAGGAACGGAAGGCAGGCCAGCATACCAGCCGACCGGCTGGTTCCTGGCGATCTGATCCTGCTCGAAGCAGGAGACAGGATCGCTGCGGACTCAGTGCTCCTGGACGGCGTGAATGTCCAGGTCGATGAATCACTTCTGACCGGGGAATCGATACCGGTGGAGAAAGTTCCCGTACCGACCGGCGCCGATCCTTACAGGGCGGGTAGGAACAGCAGTGTGTTCATGGGCACCAGTGTGACTGCGGGCAGAGCCAGGGCGCTTGTAACGGCAACAGGTATGAAGACTGAAATGGGACGCATAGCAGATCTCATTCAGAACATAGAAGAAGATCAGACGCCGCTGCAGAAAAGGCTCGACAAGCTTGGCAAGATCATTGCGGCAGGATGCCTGGCCATATGTGCGGTAGTTGCCGGTGTCGGCATATTGCGCGGCGAGGATGTGTTCAACATGCTGCTTTCCGGGATAAGCCTGGCGGTTGCCGCAGTGCCCGAAGGGCTGCCTGCGATCGTGACGATCTCGCTTGCCCTGGGCGTCCGGAGGATGATGCGCAGGAATGCGCTGATCAGGAAGCTCCCGGCGGTGGAGACCCTTGGATGCGCGGGTGTCATCTGTTCTGACAAAACAGGGACGCTGACGCAGAACAAAATGACTGTAAGGCAGATATACACCGATGGCAGGTTTATTGAGGTATCGGATGAAATAAGTCCAGGAAAATATGATAGAGAAAAGCCTGGAAAGTATAGCGGGGAAAGGTTCGGGAGACATGATGGAGAGAGTCCGGGGAAGAATTCTTGCGAAAACTCCGGAAGTTATTTCTATATAAAAGGCAGAGCATTAGACCCTTCCGACAGAAGCCTGAAGAGAGTCCTTGAAATAGCTGCACTCTGCAATAACGCGATCCCTGCCGGAACGGCCGGTGAAAGGCGGTCGGTACAGGGCGGTCCGGCGGACAGGTTCAGATCGGCAGGCAAAAAGCAGGGGTTCACAGGCGACCCGACTGAAACGGCGCTGATGGATGCGGCTGAAAAGGCGGGACTGGCCTTTGACGAGCTTGGCAGGATGTACCGCAGGACAGATGAACTTCCCTTCGATCCGGAAAGGAAGTGCATGTCGGTGGTGTGTGCTGACCGGAAAGGAGAGGCCTTTCTGTTCACCAAGGGAGCTCCCGATATGCTTCTGAATAAGTGCAGCAGGGTGGAAAGCGCAGGGACGGTGAAGTCCATGGACCAACTTGAGAGGACCAGGATACTCAGGGCAAATGACCGCATGGCTGCCGGTGCGCTGAGAGTGATAGCCGTTGCATATAAAAGGCTCGGGAAAGGCATGTATACGAGGGAAGGACTCGAATCCGACCTCGTTTTCGCCGGGCTTCTGGGCATGATCGACCCGCCCAGGCCTGAAGCGGCGGAAGCCGTTGTGAAATGCAAAATGGCAGGTATCAGGCCGGTCATGATTACCGGCGATCATAAGCTGACCGCCGTGGCGATAGCAAAAGAGCTTGACATATACAGGGGTGGCGACACAGTCCTCACAGGCGAGGAACTGGACTCGATGGACGAGGGAGAGCTCGGGAAAGCGGCAGCCAGCGCCACTGTATATGCAAGGGTATCTCCGAAGCACAAGCTCGCCATTGTTAGAGCCCTGAAAAGGCAGGGGAGCATCGTTGCAATGACAGGGGACGGCGTGAACGACGCTCCTGCCGTCAAGGAGGCTGACATCGGAGTCGCCATGGGCAGGACCGGCACCGACGTTACGAAGGAAGCGTCGTCGATGGTACTGATGGATGACAATTTTGCGACCATTGTTTCCGCCATAGAAGAAGGAAGGGTGATCTACAGCAATATAAGGAAGTTTATCAGATATATGCTTTCCTGCAACCTGGGCGAGGTGCTGACAATGTTCCTGGGCATGCTGGCGGGACTGCCGGTGCCGCTGCTGCCCATACAGATACTGTGGGTAAATCTTGTTACTGACGGTCTGCCGGCGGCGGCGCTTGGCTTCGATCCGCCCGAAAAGGATGTCATGAAGCGCAAACCCAGGGACTCTGGCGAAAGTATTTTTTCACACGGCCTTGCCGGTTTGATAATTGCCAGGGGGATACTGATAGGCATGGCAACACTGGCAGTGTATGCTTCACTTCTCTGGTATACGGCCGATGTCGGTCTCGCCAGGACCGGAGGTTTTGTTACGCTGGTCCTGTCGCAGCTCATTCATGTATTCGAATGCAAATCCGAGACACGGAATATTTTCCAGATACCGCTGTTCAACAACATATACCTGGTCCTTGCCGTGATATGCTCGCTGATCATGATGCTCGGCGTCGTATACATACCTGTGCTGCAAAACATATTCAAAACAGTACCGCTTGGATTGAATGAATGGATGATCGCCGGCGGCCTGTCCTTCCTGGCCCCGGTCTTAACAAGCATGTTCACGCCCCGCCGCCGCTGAAGTATCGAGGGGACGGTTCCGGCAACATATCAAGGGAACTGTCCCCCCCTGACAATCTCCCCGGACCCGCTCCCCTGGCACAGTTGATAAAATATT
>JAAZKL010000156.1 GCA_012799845.1 Clostridiaceae bacterium | reverse complement strand
GATTTGTGCTGACGAGCACAGTTTGTCATTCGGGGTGAAAAATAGGTTAAAACCGTTGGTACTGTAAGCGTTGCGGAGACGAGCAAAGTTGTGTAAATTCGAGCAAACTTGTTTGTAAATCTACATATATTGCTTCTTTGCGTTCGAGTTTGCTCAAACTTGCAAAGTTTATACGAGAGTTTACAAAACCGTCATTGGGTATATACCTTTGACGGTTTTTTGTATAAACGAATAAATTAGTGAATGAATTTTCGCAACTGGTGAGTTAAATATAAAATGTATGGAAAATGCAGTTATCCATATCATAGTTGTAAAGTTATGTGAAGAAATATAGAATTATATTGATCGCATATAAAGGGGAGAATGCTTATGATGCTTGGAATTGCTTTGATAACAAGCTTGCTGAGCGGAATACTGTTTTTGGTTTTATTGGAATCATATATTTCAAAAAGGGAAAAAGCAAAAATCATAATCAGTCCCATTATTTCCGCACTTGCTCTTTTATCAATGATCCTGTTCTGCTACATTCAAAAAATAAACGGCAATCCTGATATGGGTAAAGAATTTGGGCAATGGTATCTTCCCATATCGATATACCTGTTTTTGATAGTTACTGGCGTGATATCTTTTATCATCACAATTATAAAAAATGTGAGATCTAGAAAAGCAGAATCTTAACAGAAGTTATTTCTGATTCTTATGTTTTCATTGTCAATTTGCATGGTTCCGTCCTTTTTACCACGGGCGAACTTTCTTGTTGTTGCCAAATCGCGGGGCGTAAAGTAATATAGACTTATCTGAACCGGAAGTCAACAGTATTGGCTGCGGAACTCATACAGTTTATACTGGAAGCCCTTCCTGTCAGCAAATACATTTTGGCGGAGGAATATGCATGGACATCGAAATCAGGAAGCTGACACCCGACCTTGCGGAGGATTATGTCCGCTTTTTTGATGAAAAGCCGCATAACGAGAAGTATAATACCAAATGTTACTGCACGGGCTGGTGCAGCAACGAACCCGAAGGAGTTGACAATTCGACCGAAGAAAAGAGAAGGGCGGTCGCCTATGAATATGTAAAAGCGGGCAACCTGCAGGGCTACCTTGCATATTTCGGCGGCCAGGTCGTGGGATGGTGCAATGCCAATACAAAAGCGGACTGCGTGACATGCGTCGGGTGGCAGTACGTGATGGGAGCGGTCCCAACGGATGAACTCATCGATAAGAAGGTCAAGTCAATATTTTGCTTTACGATCGCTCCCGGGATGCAGCGCAAAGGCATCGCGACCCGCCTGCTGGAACGGGTCTGCCAGGATGCGGCCCTGGAGGGCTTTCAATATGTGGAGGCCTACCCGAACAGGGTCATGACTGCTGAATCCGAGAATTTCGTCGGGTACGCGGAAATGTATGAAAAATCAGGATTCACAGTGTATAAGGAACTTGAGAACATATATGTCATGAGAAAGAAGCTGCGGGAATGACCTGCTTCGATATTTTAAATTTCGCGAAACAGTGCTATTATAGCATTTGGGTTCAAACAGAATGACAATTGATGATAATACGATGTTCCGGTGTGATATTCCGGATCATGCTACAGCAATCAACAGGAGGTCTGTAAATGCTGCTCATAAAAAACTCAAAGATACTTACAATGATAGGTACTGAATACAGCAACGGATATATT
>JAAZKL010000155.1 GCA_012799845.1 Clostridiaceae bacterium | reverse complement strand
CGGCAAAAGACTCCCCGTACAGCAGCGGCAGGACATAGTGACCATATTTACGTTTATGTGCCGGAGTGTATATCTCCCAGGTGTAATCAAATCCGAACAGCGCACGTATTAGCTTCCTGTCCCACATCATGCAATCAAGCGGGGCGATCAGCTCACATCGGGGCTTGAATTTGCCGCCCTGCAAAACTGTTTTGATTATCGGCAGATCCTCTGAACGACAGAACAAGGTATCTTTCATGCCCTCCACACTTATTTCGAGAATCCTGCCCTCCTCTGCCAGTTGCCTGAATGCTTCATTCCTGTCCCGGGCATCCAGGTCCCATATATAGATCCACGCATACGACGGGCGGTTCCACGTCAGGCCGACCGCACCGATACGCCTGAGCAGGCGCCACTTTTTATGCTGGAATCCATCAGGAAGCGGATCGGGGGCATTCAGTATTTCTGCCGGAATATGCCTTTCGGCAAGATCATAATACTTCCTGGTACCGTTTTTATGGTGGATAACAAGCTCGCCGGTCGAGTACAGTTGTTCCAGCACCGACCTCGCCGCCTTGGTGCCGCCCTGCCAGTTGCCGCTCCAGTGGATGGATGAATGCCAGTGGATGCTTCCGGCTATAGGCAGTTCATCGGAGCTTACCGGACCATGCTCCCTGATATAAGCCTTCGCCTTTTCTTCCAGTTCGGAGAGCCCTTCAAAACGCAGGCCTCCCTCCCTGGATGCCCTCCGGTAACGCTCAAAATACGGCCAGTCCTCGGTCAGGATGATGGAAAGGTTCTTGTCAGGATAGTCCACCAGCTTCCTGTCGGTATACAGCAGTTCATAAAGCATTTTCTTCGTAAAGTCTTTGACGCGGGACTGTAAGGTAAGCTCTGCGTTTCTTCCGCATACATCTACGGGATCGAACTGGATACAGCCTGCCTGCCGCACAAAATCAAGCACGCCCTGTTTGCCGGCAAACCTGTGATCGCCCAGCAGTCCATGTTTGAGCAAAACGAATTGCCTTGCCTGCCTGTTTGATAAAGTGATCATAAGTAACTCCGCTGCCTGTTTGATAAGGAGATCATAAGTAATTCAACTGCAGTTTGCTAATAAAATCCTCAAGTATGAACCTGGGATCTATCGAAGTATACACCCTGATCGTCGGTCTGCCCGATTCGAAGGTGTAAGTGGTGTCATCATTGAAAATCGGGGCCTCACGGTAAACACAACGTCCGCAGTTCGGGTCGAGCGCGACCCCGACTGCGGGATTGTCTCCCAGCGCCCAGCTTTCACCGGGCGTCCAGCCTGCATATTCCGACATGTTGTAGTTCACCATGTTCTCGAACAAGTGCTTCCCGATTTTCCCACAGGGATATATCCTGCGCTGTATCTCCGCAAGCCCGATCCGCATCATGCCATAGACGTTGCTCGGTATCTGCCATAATTCTACTCCGCTTGAGACCACAATATTGGCAGCGTAGATATCGTTTCCGGCGTTGAACTCCCGAAACTCAGGCACTTTGACATCATATCCATGTCCGCCTATCCAGACGACAGTCATCTTCGGGACGATTTCAGGAGAATTCCTGATCGCGGACGCCACATTCGTGATCGCTCCCATGCACAGAACATACAGCGGCTTGTCATCGTCCCTCAGCGCCTCTTCGATGAGGAACCTTGCAGCCGGGGAAATCCCGCCGTCTGCTGTTTCGGAAAGCTTGCCCTTTTCTCCCATGAAAACAGGGGCCGAAACTTCCATGGCATCCAGGACAGTCATTATCTCGTCATAACTCTTCTGAGTCGTTTCCGGACCGCCAAACTGCTCGGCGAATATCGCCTTCACCTCAAACTTCCTGCACATCAGCGCATGCGCGATCGCAAACGGATCATCAGCCTCGCAGGCAGCATCCGTATCAACAATAACTCTAAGCCTCTTGTATTCCGGAACCGTGTAATCCAACATCGCTTTCTCCTTCCGGCGCCTGTACGGCACCCCGGTGCATACGGTCATCATTTACTTAATTATAGCAAAAAATCATACACCAGGCACGTAACTTGGACACTAATTAATTAACATTACGTAAATTGTCAGGGGGACGGTCCTGTCAAGGGGACGGTTCTTGTGACATGTCAGGGGGACGGCCGATCAGCATTCATGGGCTGCAAGTGTTACAGATACGACCGGATCACGCAGTTCGAATGAGGCAACAGGAACCAAAACCGACAGCACGGATGCTGTCGGCGCTGCGTCCCGAGCCATGGACGGCGAGTGACCTGCGCCCTCATTGGAGCAAGTGATCCGGTATGAAGCTGTTCACGAAGCAGTCCGAATGCAGATCGGCCGTTATCCTGCCTATCCTGCGGACGCGAGGACCGTCCCCCTGACAATCTTAAGCTGACTCCAGCAGTTGATCGACCTGGTCGCTTTCCAAAGGCATGCTGAGCAGAAATCCCTGTACACAGTCGCATTTCTGCTCTTTCAGGTAGTTCATCTGGCTGACGTTCTCGACGCCTTCGGCCACGACATATATGCCAAGGCTATGCGCCAGCGCGATTATAGATCCGACGATCTGATTGCCCGTCTCCATTTCTCCAATTCTGCTTACAAAGTCCCTGTCTATTTTCAAAGTGTCCAAGGGCAGCATCTGAAGGTATTTCAGCGATGCGTAGCCGGTGCCGAAGTCATCGAGAGCGATGCTGATGCCCATTTCCTTGATTTGCTTCAGCGTATCTATTACCTTCTCGGGATATGATATGAATACAGATTCAGTTATTTCAAATTCCAGGTATTTCCCGTCGAATCCGGTGCCGTCAAGTATCTTCTTTACCATCTGGACGAACGAAGGCTGGATTATCTGCACGACGGATATGTTGATGGTCAGTATATAGTCCCTGTTGGCCTCCTGCACCATTTTGAACTTATTGATGACAGTCCTCATGATCCATTCGCCTATATCTATTATCAGTCCCGTCTCCTCTGCAACAGGTATGAAAGTAGCGGGACTGACTGCGCCAAGTTCAGGCGACTGCCACCTGGCGAGGGCTTCAAATCCCCTTATCTTCTGGGTGTCACAGGAGTATTGCGGCTGGAACACCACATACAGCTCACCGTTCGTGATCGCGGATTTCAGGCCGTCTTCCAGCCGGACCCTTTCGATCATATTCTTCTGCATCTCATTCCGGTAAAACGCGATGCCCTTTTTGCCTGAAGATTTGACATAAGCCTGGGCCATGCCGGCGTGCTTCAGCAGGTCCTCCGTGGTTTGCCCGTCATCAGGGTAGACAGAAATGCCGTAACTCGCATCGATCCTGAGCTCCTTCATGTCATACCTGAACACGTCGGAAATCGCATCCCTGAAAGCTTCTACATATCTGAAGATGTCATCCCTGTTCATCTCACGCCGTACGATAATGGCAAATTCGTCGCCTTCAAGGCGCCCAAGCACATCCTTTTTATTCAGTATGGATTTCCATCGTTTCGTTACTTCCTCCAGGATCATATCGCCTATGTGATGCCCCATCAGGTCGTTGATCTCCTTGAAATTGTCTATGTCGACATAAACCAGTGCAAATTTTGCATGTGTCCGTTTGGAATAATGGATGAGCATATCGAGCTTTTTAATGATCATTTTACGGTTCGGAAGCCCGGTGAGTGTGTCGTAATAGGCCATCCTTTCAAGCTCTTTCTCATTATCCTTCATTACTTTGTTGTACCACTTCAACTGCTCGTTCTGCTGGCTCAGTTTCTCCTCGGAAATCCTTATCTCTTCGTACAGGGAAGCTATCTCGTCCCTTTGTTCTGTAAGCCTCAGGAAATTGTCCTTCAGGCCTTTTTTATAATTATAGATAACCGCAGAGATAACCAAGGAGCTGAAATAAGTCACTACTCCAGGCAGCGCGCCCTCCTGCTTCGCGATTATAACGCCGCCTATGCTTGCGGCACAGACCCCGAGCGCATTGATCAGCACGACCGTAATGAACCCTTTCTTCATCGTTTTGATGGAAAGGTATGTATTTACAAGGACCTGCGCCTGGATTGCAAAACCGCTGAATATGTAATAGTTCACACTCATCCCGAAAATAAAGAACCGGAATTGCTGATAGGTGTATATGTTGAAAAGAAATACGAGCAAAGCGATATTTACAGCAGAACAGATGACGATCGGTATCCATTCATTGGAGACGCTGATATGGTCTTTATCAATGCCAGCCGGACGTAAGTCAGTATTTCCGCTTGTATGCATTACGCACCTCGGTTGAAACGCTAAATCTTTACAATCCAAACTGCTCCACGTACATTATATCAGCAAACATTTAAAAAATGCAATAAAATATCGACAGGCTCCATCAAGGCAATTTACCAGGATTTATAACAGAAACGAGGCATAAACGGAATATGAGGCATGAGGGCAGGAGAAAAGTGCAGCCTGTTACTTTTGAGATTCGCTTCCTGTCAGCACGATCTCAAACTTGTCAAACCACACTTTCTCGATAAATTGCTCTGAAGAGAAAAAGGTTTTTTTGAAAACAGCCAGTTCGCGCGTATTCTTTTTCAGCCATAGCGGAACAGGTATCTCAAGAAGCGCGCACAAACCTAAAAGACAGTTCTCTAGCTTGTCCCTGAAGCTGTGATCGCTGTCATTGTCGCTTGATGCGCCTTCTCTAACGATTTTTCCGTTGACGATGATCTTTCCGCTGAGAGTCATTGCTGCCGCCTTCCCAGGCCGATCATAATTTATTCCTACTGCCGCCGTACCATGACAGGCTTACTTTACTCTGCCGCATGCCCGTTGCCAAGTTTGTACTCTATCGAATCAGCAAGCGCTTTCCAGCTCGCTTCTATTATGTCGGTGGATACGCCGATGGTGGTCCATACTTCGCTGCCGTCGGTGGACTCTATCAGGACCCTTACTTTTGCGGCTGTTGCCGATTCGGAATCGAGCACCCTGACCTTGTAGTCCGTCAGTTTCATCCTGTTTATGACCGGATAGAACCTGGACAGCGCTTTTCTGACAGCGTTGTCGAGAGCATTGACGGGACCTATCCCTTCTGCTGCCGTTATCTCTTCCTGGTCGCCGACCCTGACCTTTATCATTGCCGAAGAATTACACTCGCCAAGCCTCGCAGGTTCGCTTACTATGACCTTGAAGTCTTTCAGTTCGAAAAACTCCTTGTACTTTCCAAGCATCTTCCTGATTATGAGTTCGAACGAACTCTCAGCGCCCTCATACTTGTACCCCTTATGCTCCATTTCCTTGAGCCTGTCAAGTATCTTCCGGGTTTCGGGCGAATCCTTCGTGATAGTCGGATCGACCTTCCGGATCAGGTTCAGCACGGCGCTCCTGCCCGCCACTTCCGACATGAGGAAGGTCCTTTCGTTGCCAACCTCCGATGGATCGAGGAGTTCATACGCATATGTGTTTTTCACGACGGCGTCCGCGTGCATGCCCGCCTTGTGTGCAAATGCGGATCTTCCGACATAAGGAGCCCTTTCGTCATGTATGACATTGGCTATCTCGCTGACAGCACGCGCCACAGGAGTGATTTCATGCATGTTTTCCTTCGGTATGCACTCATAACCCATCTTTAGCTGCAGTGTCGGAATTATGGTGCACAGGTTCGCATTGCCGCACCTTTCGCCAAATCCGTTTATCGTCCCCTGTATCTGCGACGCCCCGGCCTGCACGGCCATGATGGTGCCGGCTACCGCCATGCCGGTATCGTTGTGCGTGTGTATGCCTATGGGTATATCAAACAGTTCAACTGCCTTTTTGGTTATTTCATATATATCCATCGGCAGGCATCCGCCCTTGGTATCGCACAGGCACAGGCAGTCCGCGCCGGCAGCGGCGGCAGCTTTCAGCGTCTCGATCGCATATCCGGGATCGGAAAAGTATCCGTCGAAAAAGTGTTCCGCATCATATACGACTTCCTTGCCGAGCTTTTTAAAATAGCTTACGGTGTCAAAGATCATCTTAATGTTCTCATCCAGGGTGGTCTTGAGGATCTCGGTGACCTGGAAATCCCATGATTTGCCGAATATGACCACCGCGTCGGTGCCGGCTTTCAGCAGCGATCTCACGTTTGCGTCCTCTTCCACCTGAAGTCCTGCCCTTCTCGTGCTGCCGAACGCTATTAGCTTTGAATGCTTCAGTTCAAGCCTGGAAGCTCTATCAAAGAACTCGAGGTCCTTGGGATTGGACCCCGGGTTTCCTGCTTCTATATATGCCACGCCAAGCTTATCAAGCTGCTTGACTATTTTGAGCTTGTCTTCGACTGTAAACGAGATCCCCAGCGCCTGTGCGCCATCTCTCAATGTGGAATCAAGAACAACTATCTTTCTCATATCGTCTCCCTTCCGTCAGAGGTCACCTTGCCATGGTCGTGTATGATCCTGTTGATCGCGTTGATATATGCCTTGACGCTGGCTTCTATAACGTCTGTGCTCACACCTCTGCCGACATATATCCTGTTGTCCTTCATTACCCTGACAGTAGCCTCGCCGAGAGCATCAGCACCTTCGGTCACGCCTTTGAGGCTGTAATCCTCCAGGTGCACTTCAAATCCAACGGTCCTCTCGATCGCCTTGAATGCCGCGTTTATAGGTCCGTCGCCCGTTGCCGCTTCCATTATGGGTTCGCCGTTTTTGAACATGCTCACGGTAGCCGTGGCTATGACCTTGTTCCCGCTGTTGATCTGGAAGCTGTCAAGTTTATAGACCTCTTCGACCTCTGACACCTTTTCGCCTATCAGCGCTTCGATATCCCTGTCCGTAACAGTCTTCTTCTTGTCAGCAAGATCCTTGAACTTCTCAAATGCTTTTGTTATCTCTTCGGACGACAGGTTATACCCCATCTCCTTCAGCCTCTCTTCAAATGCGTGCCTGCCCGAGAGCTTCCCGAGAACTATTTTGTTCTGGGAAAGGCCAATGGACTCAGGAGTCATTATCTCATATGTGGACCTTTCTGCCAATACTCCATGCTGGTGTATCCCGGATTCATGGGCAAACGCGTTTTTGCCGACTATGGCCTTGTGCGGCTGCAGGTTCACGCCGGTCAGCTTGCTCACGAGCTTGCTGGTCCTGTAGATCTGCCTGGTGTCAATATTGTGCTGCAGTTCGCCATAGATATCCTTCCTGGTTCTGATGCCCATTATTATCTCTTCCATCGAGGCATTCCCGGCCCGTTCACCCATACCGTTTATGGTGCACTCCACCTGGGTCGCGCCGTTCATAACGGCCGCCAGCGAATTTGCCACGGCAAGGCCCAGGTCATTGTGGCAGTGTACGCTTATGTCGACTTTTTCGATCCCCCTGACATTTTCCTTTATACCCTTTATCAGTTTGCCGAATTCGTCGGGCATTGCATAGCCGACCGTGTCCGGTATGTTGACTACAGTTGCCCCTGCCTTTATGACCTCCTCGAGCACCCTGTACAGGAACTCCGTCCTGGTCCTGCTGGCGTCCTCCGCCGAGAACTCCACATCACCGCAGTATTTCTTTGCGTATCTGACCATGGCAACTGCCCGTTCGAGCACCTCTTCCTCGGTCATCTTCAGCTTGTATTTCATATGGATGTCCGAAGTGGCTATGAATGTGTGTATACGCGGGTTCTCCGCATTTTGCACGGCTTCCCATGCCCTGTCTATGTCTTTTTCGACTGCCCTGCTGAGGCTTGCGATGACCGGCCCTTTCACGTTTTCCGCAACTGTCTTGACCGCCATGAAATCGCCGTGCGACGAAATGGCAAAACCCGCCTCGATGATATCTACACCAAGTTTGGCAAGCTGCCGTGCGATCTCCACTTTCTCCTGTATGTTCAGGCTGACCCCCGGAGTTTGTTCCCCGTCTCTCAGTGTTGTGTCGAATATTTTGATTTTTGCTGACATGTGATAACCTCCTTCAATACCATACTGATCTCATATCTGGATCTCATATTATAAGTATCCGGCGTTCTTTTCCCGACGCCTTTTCTCTGTTCGTGCTTCAGCAGAATGATATCTGTCGTATCTATCTATATCGTATCTGCGTCCGCATTTTCTTCCTTATAACGATTCTCTAAGCCATTCCCGGGCTTGCAGATTTCCAACGCTGTGTTCTTAAACCTGGTTATTTCTTTAGCCAGCTCATCATCTTCCTGAGTTCACGTCCCACCTTCTCAAGCTGGTGTTCAGATTCCAGTGCCCTTGTGGCAAGGAATTGCGCCCTTCCTCCTGCCTTGTTCTCGGTGATCCATTTGGATGCGAATGTACCGCTCTGTATCTCGCTGAGGACCTTCTTCATTTCCTTCCTGGTTTCCCCGGTTATGATCCTCTTGCCGGTCACATAGTCACCGTATTCCGCGGTATCGCTGATGGAGTACCTCATGTACGAGAATCCGCCCTGGTTGATAAGGTCGACGATCAGCTTCATTTCATGGATGCACTCGAAATACGCGATCTCCGGCTGGTAGCCCGCCTCGATCAACGTTTCGAAGCCGGCCTTCATAAGTTCTGTAACACCGCCGCAAAGTACTGCCTGTTCTCCGAAAAGGTCGGTTTCCGTCTCTTCCCTGAAGGTGGTCTCCAGTATGCCCGCCCTCCCGGCGCCTATCCCTGCGGCATATGCCAAAGCATAGTCCTTTGCCTTCCCCGAAGCATCCTGATAAACGGCGATCAGCGACGGAACGCCACGGCCTTCAAGGTACTGGCTCCTGACCGTATGACCGGGTCCTTTCGGCGCTATCATTATGACATCGACGTATTCCGGCGGCTTTATCTGGTTG